>NZ_JAJSYW010000299.1:0-5057 GCF_036815005.1 Streptomyces sp. IBSBF 2435
CTCCCGGCCTCCCCGGCACCCGCAGCCCACCAGGAACCCTCGTCTCCCCCGGCGCCCTCGGCACCCTCATCGACCCCCGCGGCCGAACCGGCCGACTCGGCCGGGCGCGCCGGGCCGCCCGACGCGGGCGATACGGATGACGCGGACCCTGCGGACCGTGCCGACAGCGGGCGCCGCGCGGACGACATGCTCGGCCTGACCGAACTGTTCGGCGAGACCGCCGAGGAGGCGGCGCTGCGCGACCTCATGCGTGAGGCCGTCCGTGACCTCAAGCCCACCCCGGACGCGCTCGACCACCTGCGGCGTGCCGTGCCGGCCCGCCGCCAGCACCGTCGGCAGGCGCTGGCCGGCAGCGCGGCCGCGGTACTGCTCGTCGGCACGGCGGTGCCCGCGCTGATCCACGCCGCCGGCTCACGGGGCGGCGCGGCTGCCGCCCCGGCCAACGTGGCCAGCGCGCACACCGCCCAGCCGGGCGAGGACGGCCGCCTCAACTCCTGGGGCGCCGCGGGCGACTCCGGGCAGGCCGGCCGCGGGCCGGACGGTGACGGCCCGGACCGCCGGTCCCCGGCCGCGGGCGGCACCGGCGGCCCGTCCAGCATGGCCACCAGCCCGGGCGGGCTGCCGTCGGTCGACGCACCCGCCTGTTCGAGCAGCCAGCTCGGCCAGGGCCGCAGCAAGGCCGGCTCCCCCGACTCCGGCGGCCGGATCTACGGCTGGTTCCGGGTCGCCAACGTCTCCACCGCCGCCTGCGCCGTGCCGCCCGCCCCCGGGCAGGTGGACGTGACCGCGTACGGCCCCGCCGACCCCTCGCAGATCACCGTGGTCAACCACACCTCCGGCGACCCCGCGACCGGGCTGCCCGCCACCGCCGACGACGTCCCCGTCGTGCTCGCCCCCGGCGAGAACTACGAGGTCGCCTTCGCCTGGGTGCCCTCCGCAGCGGGACCCGGCGGCTGTCCGCCGCCCAGCTCCCCGCCGGTCACCCCGAGCCCGAGCGGCACCCCGACGGACACCTCCGTGCCCGATCCGGGCGGCTCGAACTCCGCCGACAGCCCGGTGTCGCAGACCCCGCCGCCCGGCGGTCCCTCGGGCCCGACGCAGCCCGCCGCCATCTCGCTCACCCACACCCCGGCGGCCGGCGCCCCGGTGATCGCCGGCCCGACCCTCCAGGGGGCCTGCGCCGGCACCATCTACACGACGGCGCCGATGGCCGCGGCCCCGTCGGACACCCCACCGTCGTAGCAGGCGGCGCGGGGGTGCCGCCTGCTACGGCGGTCCCGGTGACGGACCGTCGCAGGCACCCCCGTACCGTGGAGGTGTGTACCGGTTCCTGCTCACCCCGCGCTGGCTGGCGGTCGGCGTGCTCGTACTGCTCGCCGTGCCCTTCTGCGTCTTCATGGGCAGTTGGCAGCTGAGCCGCTTCGAGAGCCGGGTGGACCAGCACAAGGACGCCAAGCACACCGAGGTGCAGACGGCCGGCCGGGCGCCGGTGCCGCTGGCCGGGCTGCTGCCCGACACCAGGACCCAGGTGCCCTCGGACGGCTCGGGCCGCCCGGTCACCGCGACCGGCCGCTACGACACCGCCCGCCAGCTCCTCGTCCCCGACCGCCTGCTCGACGGCCGCAACGGCTACTACGTCCTGACTCCCCTCCGGCTCGACAGCGGTGCCGCGCTGCCCGTGGTACGCGGCTGGCTGCCCGGTGATGTCCCGGCCGCCACCGGCCTCGGCGCAGTGCCGCCGGCTCCGGCCGGCGAGGTCACCGTGACCGGCGCGCTTCAATACCCCGAGACCGCGGGCACCAACGGAGTGCCCGCCGCTCCCGGCGCGCTGCCGGCCGGGCAGCTCGGCATCATCAGTGCCGCCGCTCTCGTCAATGTCCTCCCTTATCCCGTCTACAGCGGCTGGATCACCGCCACCCACTCCGCCGCACCGCTGAAGCCGGTGCCCCCGGTGGCGCCCCCGGGCAGCGGCCTGGACCTCAAGGCCTTCCAGAACCTCGGCTACACCGGTGAGTGGTTCGTCTTCGCCGGCTTCGTGGTCTTCATGTACTTCCGGCTGGCCCGCCGGGAGGCCGAGGCGCAGGCCGACGCCGCGCTCGGCCTGCTGCCCCCGCCGGGCCCGGACCCCGAGCCGGACCCGGGCCCGGCGGGCGCTACCGACGAGCCGGCCGGGTCAGCCGCCCACGTGGCGTAGGGCGAAGGCCAGCTCCAGCCGGACCTGCTTGATGCGCTCCTCCACGACGAGGGAGCCGTGGCCCGCGTCGTAGCGGTACACCTCGTGCGGCTTGTCGAGCGCCCGCAGCCGCTCTACGTAGTTGTCGATCTGGCGTATCGGACAGCGCGGGTCGTTCATCCCCGCGCTGATGTAGACCGGGGCGGTGACCTTGTCCACGTAGGTCAGCGGGGACGAGGCCGCATAGCGCTCCGGCACGTCGGCCGGGGAGCCGCCGAAGAGGGTGCGGTCGAGCGATTTCAGCGCCTCCATCTCGTCGGCGTACGCGGTCGGGTAGTCGGCGACCGGGACCGCCGCGATGCCCACCGCCCAGGCACCGGGCTGGGTGCCGAGGCCCAGCAGGGTCAGATAGCCGCCCCAGGAGCCGCCGGTGAGCACCAGCCGCGCCGGGTCGGCCAGTCCCGACGACACCGCCCACTCACGGACCGCAGCTATGTCCTCCAGCTCGATCAGGCCGACCCGGTGCTTGAGCGCGTCCGTCCACTCGCGGCCGTAGCCGGTCGACCCGCGGTAGTTGACCCGCACCACCACGAAACCGTGGTCCAGCCAGGCCGCGGGGCCGGCCGCGAAGGAGTCCGACTCGTGCCAGGTCGGGCCGCCGTGTATTTCGAAGACCGTCGGCAGCGGGCCCTTGCCCCGGGCCGCGGCGGCGGGGGGCCGCTGCACCAGGGCGTGGATCCGGCCGCCGGGGCCGTCCACCCACACGTCCTCCACCGGAACCGAGTCGGGCGCCCGCAGCCCCGGGGCCTCCAGCACGGTCGCGCCGGTGGTCGAGCGCACCGCCGGGGGCCGTGCGGCCGACGACCACAGATACTCGACCGTGCCGTCCGGCCTGGCGGTGGCGCCGCTCACCGAACCCCGCGGGGTGTCGAGCGCGGTCAGCGTGCCGGCCGCCAGGTCGTACCGGAACATCTCGCTGCGGGCCCGGAAGTCGTGCACCACCAGCAGTGCGCTGCCGTCCGGATACCACTCGGCCTGCACGTCGCCGGGCAGGTCGATCGCCAGGGTGATCTGCTCGCCGCCGGCCACGTCCCAGATCATCGGCAGCCAGCGGTCGGCCCGCTGATGGCCGACCAGCAGCCGGGTGTCGCCGGGCACGGGGGCGAAGCCGAGGCTGTCGAGGCCCAGCTCCCGGGTGCCGTCCTCGGTGTCGTCCAGCTCCGCCACCACGGAGCCGTCCGCGACCCGCAGCACCCGCAGCGCGCTGTGCATCGCGTCGCCGTGCTCGGTGTGCTCGATGACGACCAGCGTGCCGTCCTCCGAGAGGTCGCCGACTCCGGCGGACTCCTCGTGCCGGTAGATCTCGTAAGGCTCGGCGCCGTCCGGCGGCACCACGTGCACGGTCGTGCCCTCGTCGTCGGTGGAGCGGCCGACGACCGCGAGGCCGCCGACGCCGAGCGCGACGCCCGCCGGATAGGAGGGGGCGAGGCCGGGGGCGGCCGGTATGTCCTCGCCACCGTCGAACGGCTGGCGCATCCACACGCCGAACTCGTCGCCGTTGGTGTCGGAGAACCACCACACCCAGGCGCCGTCGCGGCTGAGGGTGCCGTCCGTCGTGCCGTTCGGCCGGTCGGTGACCTGGCGGCGCTCGCCCGTCGTCCGATTCCACGCGTACAGCTCGTACGTGCCGGTGACGTCCGAGACGAACAGGCTGTGGTCGGGGGCGTCCTCCGCCCACTCCGGCAGGCCGACCCGGGGTGCGCGATACCTCTTCTCCCAGTCGGGGAGGGATCCCGGAAGGGCGTCCGGGGCCGAGGCGGTCGAGCCGGGCAGGCTCTCCGGCGCGAGGGGGGAGGGTGCGGGCACGGCCGGCACGGCGTCGGATTCGGGCGTGGACCCGCTGGCGGATCCGGTCGTTTCGTTCATGCCCCCATGATGCTCCGCCGAGCACACCTCAGGAGCGTCTGTCGTCACAGCCTGTGGATAACTCTGGGCGATGCGCGACGAAGTGCGGCTGTCCCGGCACTTCCGTCGTCCCCCGCACGACCACGACCGGGCAGGTCGCGTGAAGTGTGACGGTATGACTTACCGAGCCGAGCAACGTCGCACGGAAGGTTCCCTGGCCGCGCACGCCGACCACGATCAGGTCGGCGTCCTGGGCCTGGTCCAGGATGGCCTGGGCCGGGTTGCCCAGCACGACCACCTGCTGGACGGCTGCCGCCTGCTCCGGCGGGAATGCCTCGCTGACCGTCTCCGCCAGGACCCGGGCGACAGGCTGTTCCAGGTCCAGGTCTTCCGGCAGCTCCGGCATGCCTGCCCAGCCGAATGCTCCGGGCAGCTCCCAGGCCATGACCGCGACGAGCGTCGCGCCGGTCATCCCGGCCTGGCGGCCGGCCCAGCGCAGCGCTTGCAGCGCGGGCGTCGAGCCGTCGACGCCCACCACGATCGTGCCGTTTGCCATCGGGCTCCACGCCTTACGCCTTGCTTCGTCACGTGTCGTGCGGGGCTTCGCGCGGTGTCGCGGAAGTCGGGTGCCCGCCTTTTGCACCTTAACCAGGGTGGGGGGTCTTCGCATGACGGTGCGCCGGGCTGCGCCTGGCCCGGACCGGGGTGGGTGCTTGCGGCAGGGACGGACGCGGCGGTCCGTCGGGGCCGGGCGCTCGCACCCCGGGTCAGTGCCTTTTGCTGTCGCCCTGCGACCTCGGCGGCGACCCGGTCGGGGCGGCGACCCGCAGCCGGTCAAGCGGCGATGGCTGCGTTGAGGAGGGGGGTGAGTTCTTCGGTGATCGTGGTCAGCGGAGTCGTGGACTCGTGGGCGCGGGCCATCAGGATGGCGCCCTCCAGGGCGGAGATCATCAAGGTGGCCAGGGCGGTGGCGCGGGTG
>NZ_JAJSYW010000300.1:0-5042 GCF_036815005.1 Streptomyces sp. IBSBF 2435
CCCCCCCCCCCCGCGGCCCCCGCCGCGCCGAGCACCGGCTCCGCGCCGGCGCCCGGCCCGCGCCCGGGTCCCGCAGCACCCAAGCCGGCTCCGGCCGCGCCCAAGCCCGCCCCGGCAGCACCTGTGCCGGCCGCGGAATTCCAGGCGCCGCCCGCCGCGCCCCCGGCGAGCCAGCCCTCCAGGCCCGGCTCCGCCACCCCCGGCCCGCGCCCGGCCCGACCGGCCCCGGCCGGCGGTCAGCGTGACAGCGGTCCCCGCGACGGCGGCCAGCGCGACGGCGGCCAGCGTGACAGCGGTCCCCGCCAGGGCGGGCGCCCCGCGCCAGGCCAGGGCGGTGCGGCGCGTCCCGGTGGCGCGCGTCCCGCGGGTCCGCGTCCCGGCAACAACCCCTTCACGTCCGGCTCCACCGGCATGCCGCGTCCCGGTGGCGCGCCGCGTCCCGGCGGCGGCCAGGGCGGTGCCCCGCGTCCCGCGGGTCCCGGCGGCGGCGCTCCGCGTCCCGGTGGCGCTCCGCGTCCCGGCGGCGGCCAGGGCGGTCCCGGCGGTGCGGGCGGCGCCCGTCCCTCGCCGGGCGGCATGCCCCGTCCGCAGTCCGCGGGTCCGCGTCCTAACCCGGGCATGATGCCGCAGCGGCCGGCTCCCTCCCCGGGCGGTCGCCCGGGTGGCGGTCCCGGCGGTCGTCCCGGCGGTCCCGGCGGTCGTCCCGGCGGCGGCGGTCCCGGTAGCCGTCCCGGCGGCGGTGGCGGCGGCTTCGCCGGCCGTCCGGCGGGTCCCGGCGGCGGCGGTCGTCCCGGTGGCGGCGGTGGCGGCTTCGGCGGCCCGCGTCCCGGTGGCGGTGCTCCCGGCGGCGGCGGCTTCGGCCCCCGTCCCGGCGGCTTCGGCGGTCGTCCCGGTGGTCCGGGCGGCCGTGGCGGAACGCAGGGCGCGTTCGGGCGTGGCCCGGGCGGACGTCCGGCGCGCGGCCGTAAGAGCAAGCGTCAGCGGCGCCAGGAGTACGAGGCCATGCAGGCCCCGTCCGTGGGCGGCGTGCTGCTGCCCCGCGGCAACGGCCAGACCGTGCGCCTGTCGCGCGGTGCCTCGCTCACCGACTTCGCCGAGAAGATCAACGCCAACCCGGCGTCGCTCGTCCAGGTGATGCTCAACCTCGGTGAGATGGTCACGGCCACCCAGTCGGTCTCGGACTCCACCCTGGAGCTGCTGGCCGGCGAGATGAACTACGTGCTGGAGATCGTCAGCCCGGAGGAGGAGGACCGCGAGCTGCTCGAGTCCTTCGACATCGAGTTCGGCGAGGACGAGGGCGGCGAGGACGCACTGCAGCCGCGTCCGCCGGTGGTCACCGTCATGGGTCACGTCGACCACGGCAAGACCCGCCTGCTCGACGCGATCCGCAAGACCAACGTGGTCGCGGGCGAGGCCGGCGGCATCACCCAGCACATCGGCGCCTACCAGGTCGCCACCGACGTCAACGGTGAAGAGCGCAGGATCACCTTCATCGACACCCCCGGCCACGAGGCGTTCACCGCCATGCGTGCCCGTGGTGCGAAGTCCACCGACATCGCGATCCTGGTGGTCGCGGCCAACGACGGTGTGATGCCGCAGACGATCGAGGCGCTGAACCACGCCAAGGCGGCCGAGGTGCCGATCGTGGTCGCGGTCAACAAGATCGACGTCGAGGGCGCCGACCCGACCAAGGTGCGCGGCCAGCTCACCGAATTCGGGCTGGTGGCCGAGGAGTACGGCGGCGACACCATGTTCGTCGACATCTCCGCCAAGCAGGGTCTGAACATCGACAGCCTGCTGGAGGCCGTGATCCTCACCGCGGACGCCTCGCTCGACCTGCGGGCCAACCCGGAGCAGGACGCGCAGGGCATCGCGATCGAGGCCCACCTGGACAAGGGGCGCGGCGCCGTGGCGACCGTGCTGGTCCAGCGCGGCACCCTGCGTGTCGGCGACACCATGGTCGTCGGCGACGCGTACGGCCGCGTCCGCGCCATGCTCGACGACAAGGGCGAGAACGTGGAGGAGGCGACCCCGTCGACTCCGGTGCTCGTCCTCGGTCTGACCAACGTGCCCGGCGCCGGCGACAACTTCCTGGTCGTCGACGAGGACCGCACGGCCCGGCAGATCGCCGAGAAGCGTGCCGCCCGTGAGCGCAACGTCCGCTTCGCCCGCAAGGGCGTGCGGTTCTCCCTGGAGAACCTGGACGAGGCACTCAAGGCCGGTCTGGTGCAGGAGCTCAACCTCATCATCAAGGGCGACGCGTCCGGTTCTGTGGAGGCTCTCGAGTCCTCGCTGCTCCAGCTCGACGTCGGCGACGAGGTCGACATCCGCGTCCTGCACCGCGGAGTGGGTGCGGTCACCGAGTCGGACATCGACCTGGCGACCGGCTCCGACGCCATCGTGATCGGCTTCAACGTCCGCGCGGCCGGCCGTGCCGCGCAGATGGCCGAACGCGAAGGTGTGGACGTCCGCTACTACTCGGTGATCTACCAGGCCATCGAGGAGATCGAAGCGGCGCTCAAGGGCATGCTCAAGCCGGAGTACGAGGAGGTCGAGCTGGGCACCGCGGAGATCCGCGAGGTCTTCCGCTCCTCCAAGCTCGGCAACATCGCCGGTGTGCTGGTCCGCTCCGGCGAGGTCAGGCGCAACACCAAGGCCCGGCTGCTCCGCGACGGCAAGGTCATCGCGGAGAGCCTCAACATCGAGGGGCTGCGCCGCTTCAAGGACGACGTCACCGAGATCCGTGAAGGTTACGAGGGCGGTATCAACCTCGGTAACTACAACGACATCAAGATCGACGACGTCATCGCGACGTACGAGATGCGCGAGAAGCCGCGCGGCTGACCCCGCAGGCCGGCCGTACGGGATGCCGTACGGCCGGGTGAGGCTCGGGCCGGGGCCGGTCGGCGGGGAAAAATCCCGTCGATCGGCCCCGGCCGTCGCCTGTAACGTCGTACCCATGTATGCAGGCACATTGTGCTTCGACCTGCTCCTGGGTGACGTACGGTCCCTGAAGGAGAAGCGGTCCGTGGTCCGCCCGATCGTCGCTGAGCTGCACCGGAAGTTCGGGGTCAGCGTGGCGGAGACCGGGGAGCAGGACCTCTACCGCAGGGCCGAGATAGGAATCGCGGTGGTGTCCGGAGACCTCGCACACCTCAAGGACGTACTCGACCGGTGCGAACGCTGGATGATCGCCCGTCCCGAAGTGGAACTGCTGTCCGCACGGCAGCGCGTCCACGGCGACGACGACTGAGACGAACGACCCAGGACACAGAGAGAAGAAGACGATGACCGACACCGCGCGGGCGCGCAAGCTGGCCGACCGCATCCGGGTCGTGGTCGCGGAGACCCTGCAGCGGCGGATCAAGGACCCGCGGCTGGGCTATGTGACGATCACCGACACCCGGGTCACCGGCGATCTGCGGGAGGCGACGGTCTTCTACACGGTCTACGGCGACGACGCGGAGCGGGCCGCCTCCGCCGCGGCCCTGGAGAGCGCCAAGGGCGTGCTCCGCTCCGAGGTCGGCCGGCAGACCGGGGTGCGCTTCACGCCCACCCTGGCCTTCGTCGCCGACGCGCTGCCGGACAACGCGCGCACCATCGACGACCTGCTGGCCAAGGCACACGCCGCGGACGAGGAGGTCCGCAAGGCCGCCACGGACGCGCAGTACGCCGGGGACGCGGACCCGTACCGCAAGCCGGCCGACGAGGACGACGACTTCGAGGCCGACGACGCCGCCGACGATGACGCGGACAACGGCAAGGGCGGTACGTCGCCGGCATGACCCGCACCACATCACCCTCCGGGCTGGTCGTCGTCGACAAGCCCGGCGGGCTCACCTCGCACGGCGTCGTCTCCCGCATGCGCCGGCTGGCCGGCACCCGCCGGGTCGGCCACGCCGGCACGCTCGACCCGATGGCGACCGGCGTCCTGATCATCGGCGTGGAGAAGGCCACGAGGCTGCTCGGGCACCTCGCGCTGACCGAGAAGGAGTACGTCGCCACGATCCGGCTCGGCCAGACCACCGTCACCGACGACGCGGAGGGCGACATCACCGCGACGGCGCCGCCCGGTGCCGTCGCCGCGGTCACCCGGGAGGCGGTCGACGCCGGGATCGCCGCGCTCACCGGGCCGATCCAGCAGGTGCCGTCCAAGGTCAGCGCGATCAAGGTCAACGGGGTGCGGTCCTACACCCGGGTCCGGGAGGGCGAGGACTTCGAGCTGGCCGCGCGGCCGGTGACGGTCTCGTCCTTCACCGTCCAGGACGTGCGCCCCGCCGAGTCCGGCGACGCGCTCGACCTCGACGTCACCGTGGTCTGCTCCTCCGGTACGTACATCCGGGCGCTGGCCCGCGACCTCGGCGCCGGGCTCGGTGTCGGCGGACACCTCACGGCGCTGCGCCGCACCCGGGTCGGCCCGTACGACCTCGCCGGCGCGCGCACGCTGGAGCAGCTCGGGGAGGACTTCGGCGTCCTGCCCATCGAGGACGCCGCAGCGGCGGCCTTCCCCCGCTGGGACGTCGACGCGAACCAGGCCGGGCTGCTGGGGAACGGGGTGCGCATCCGGACCCCGGAGCTCGTGGCGGGGCCGCACGCCGTGTTCGGGCCCGACGGTCGACTCCTGGCCCTGGTCGAGGCCGACGCGGGCCAGGCGCGGATTCTGGCGGGCTTCCCGGCGTAGTCCCTGCGGTGGGCTCGCCGCGTTGCGGCCGCGGGTACGCCGTGGCTTGTCGCGCAGTTCGTCCCGCCCCTGGTGGGTGCCGCTTGGGGCGGGGGCTTGTGCGACCCGCCGTCGTGGTTGCGCGCGCAGTTCCTCGCGCCCCTGGGGTGCCTCGTGCGGTGGCGGCGCTTCTTTCCCGTCGTCGTGGTTGCGCGCAGTTCCTCGCGCCCCTGGGGCGGCGGCTCTTGCGGTGCCCCATGCCTGCCGCGCTGTCGTGGCTGGGTGCGCCGTTCCCCGCATCCCTGGAGGTGTGCCCTCTGCGCGGAGGTGGGGTGCCCCGGAGGGGCGCGGGGAACTGCGCGATCAGCCGTCCGGAGGGGGG
>NZ_JAJSYW010000301.1:0-5003 GCF_036815005.1 Streptomyces sp. IBSBF 2435
CCTCCCTTCCGAGACCCCCACCCTCTACCGCGCCGAATACCTGGCGGCCAGCCTGCTGCTGGACGCGCTCCCGGGCGGCGGGCTCGCCCCGGGTGCCGGGGATGGCGGCTCAGTGCTGCCGGGGGCCGGCCTTCCGCCGGGCGCGGTGAGCGTGCCCGGTTCCGGGAACGCCGGGGTCCGGGCGGGCCGCTCGGTGCCGGGCGGGACTTCCGCGGGCGCGCCGGCGCTGCTGGGGGCCGGGGTTTCGGCCGAGGTTGCCGCGTTCGTGCGGGAGGCCGCGGAAGTGCGGGTGGACGAGGGCTATCAGCGGGGGGTGCACGATCACGACGCCGCGCTGCTGCTCAGCGCGCTCGCTGCGATCGCGCCCGGGGCGGGGCTGCTGCGGTATCCGCCGGGGGTGCGGGTGGCGGCGCGGCTCTTCTGGGCGCACGGCCTCCCCGCGGTGGCCCGCGCGGCCTGGACGACCCGGGCGCGTTCGCTGACCCGGGCGGCGGCCTTCGCGGTCGGCGCGCTGCCGGGCGGTCCGACCGCCGCCGTGCCCGGGTCCGCGGATGCCCTCGGCGCGGGAGCGCCGGGCCTCGCGGCGTTCTCCGGCGGCACCGCCGCCCTGGCCGCGCTCGCGGCGGAACTAGGGGGTGCCGCACGGGACTTCCTCGATGCCGCCGGGCTCGGCGGCATCGAGGCGGACGGCGGACTCGTCGGCGAGTACCTGGTGGCCGAACTCGCCGCCGAGCGGCCCGGCTTCGTGGCGGGACCGGCGGCGGAGGACGTCGCACGGCGGTTCGCCGCGGCGCTCGGCGGCACCGAGGGGGTGCCGTACAAGGAGGTCGTCGGCGATCTCGACGCGCTCGGCGGCGACCTGGCCGCCCGCTGGCAGCTCGCCCTCGGCTGGCTCGGCCCCTTCGCGGGGCCGCACGGCGACCACCTGGAGACGGCCGCCGAGCTGGTCTGCGGCGCGGACTCCGTACGGTACGAGGCCGGCGGTCCCGCCGAGGCCACCGTGGACGGCCTGCTCGGCTCGCACCCCCGGGTCGTCCAGGGCAGGTTGACCGTCCGGCTGGACGAACTCCTCACCCGGGTACGCCGGTTCCGGGACCACGAGGTGCCCGCGTACCGGGCGTACCAGCGGCACCGGACCGCCGTCGTCACCGCCGAGCGGGACCGGCTCGGGCTCGACGCGTACCGGCCGCGCCCGCTCACCGGCTTCGTACGCAACCGGTTGCTCGACGAGGTCTACCTCCCGCTCGTCGGCGACAGCCTCGCCAAGCAGTTCGGCACCGCGGGCGGGCTGCTGATGCTGCTGTCGCCGCCCGGCTACGGCAAGTCGACGCTGGTCGAATACGTCGCCGCCCGCCTCGGGCTCGCCCTCGTCACCGTCTCGGGTCCCGCGCTCGGCACCGGCACGACCTCGCTCGACCCGGACCGGGCGCCCGACGCGACCGCCCGGCGCGAGGTCGAGAAGCTGGACTTCGCGCTGGCGCTCGGCTCCAACGTCCTGCTCCACCTGGACGACATCCAGCACACCTCGCCCGGACTCCTGCAGAAATTCATCCCGTTGTGCGACGCGCAGCGCCGCATCGAGGGGGCGGGCGGCACGTACTCCCTGCGCGGGAAGCGGTTCGCCGTCTGCATGTCCGGCAACCCCTACACCGAGTCCGGGCGGGTCTTCCGGGTGCCCGACATGCTCGCCAACCGGGCCGACGTCTGGAACCTCGGGGACGTGCTGACCGGACGCGAGGAGGTCTTCGCGCTCAGCTACGTCGAGAACGCGCTCACCGCCAATCCCGTCCTCGCGCCGCTCGCCGGCCGCGAACGCTCCGACCTGGAGCTGATGCTGCGGCTCGCGGCGGGGGATCCGACGGCGCGCGCGGACGCGCTCGCGTACCCGTACGAGGGGGACGAGCTCGCCTCGATCGTCGCCGTGCTGCGGCATGTGCTGCACGTGCGGGGCGTGCTGCTCGCCGTCAACGCGGCGTATATCGCTTCCGCGGTGGGGGAGGGGGGCGGCGAGCCGCCGTTCCTTCTGCAGGGCTCCTACCGTGACATGGCCCGCCTCACGGGCCGCCTCCACCCGTCCCTGACGCCGGCGGACGTCGACGCGATGATCTCCGATCACTATCGTGCCGAGTCGCACACCCTGGCCGGCGGCGCGGGCGCCGCCCTCCACCACCTGTCGGCCCTGCGGTCCGCCTTGCCCTAGCCGCCCGCCGTGTCCCCGGGTGCCCCTTGCGGTGGCGTGCTCGTCGGCGGCGCCGCGCTCCGGCCAAGCGCGCAGTTCCCCGCCCCTGTGCGGGTGCCACTTCCTGTGGCGTTCACACTGCCGCCGCGCTCCGGCCGGCCGCGCGGTTCCCCGCGCCCCTACGGGGCTCGTCCTCCACCGCAGAGGGCGACCCCCGGAGGCGCGGGGAACTGCGCGCTCAGCCACGACGGTGGGGCAGGCGAAAGGTCACCGCGATGGGCACCGCCCGAGGGATCCGCTGACGCCGGCGCGAGCTAGGAGCGCCCGCGCCCGCGTAGCGCGGAGGCGGGCGACCACCGGCGCCCCCCGCCGGGAGGCGAGCGCGAGGGGCCACCCCACCGCACCCCCCAAAGCCAGTGCGGCCAGCACATCGTGGGGGTAGTGCACGCCGACCCACACCCGCGACGCCCCCATCAGCAGCGCGACCGGCACCGCGAAGAGCCCCATCCGCCGCGAGGCCAGCAGGAGCGCGACGGCCGCCGCCGCGGCGATGGCGGAGTGATTGCTCGGGAAGGCGTAGTCCCCGAGCGGCGGACACGTCTCGACCGTCACCGTGTGCAGCGTCCTGCACGGACGCTGCTCGGCGAAGACCGACTTCACGCCGTCGTTGACGAGGTAGACCGCGACCACCACGAGCGGCACGCACAGCGCCGCCGCCATCCGGGCGTCGTCCGCCGGCCTGGCCCGCCACCACACCACGAGCATCATGACGGCGAAGATGCCGAGCCCGTAGTCGCTGAAGCAGCGGACTGCGTCGTCCAGCGGCACCGGCGCGCGGTGGGCGAGGTCGGTCACCCAGCGGTAGAGGCCCGCGTCGAATTGCGAGGTCACAGGCCCTCCGCCGAGGAGTCCGCGGACTTGCGCCGGCCGCGTACGACTTCGAGCACCAGCGGCGTCAGCGAGACGGCCACGATGACCGCGACGATCGGCAGCAGGTAGGTGTCGACGTGCGGGACGGACGAGCCGAGCGCGTATCCGCCGAGGACGAGGCCGACGCTCCAGACGGTGCCGCCGATGATCTGCCAGAGGGTGAAGGTGCGGGCGGGCACGTCGAGCGTGCCGGCCAGCGGGTTGAGCACGGTGCGGACCACGGGCACGAAGCGGGCCAGGACGACCGCCTTGGCGTACCCGTACCGTTCCAGCAGTTCGGCCGCCCGCGCGGCACCCTCGTGGATCTTGCGGTTTCTGGTTCTGGCGAGCAGTGCTGGCCCGCCGCGCCGCCCGATGGCGTAACCGGTCTGCGCCCCCAGCAGCGCCCCGGCCAGCGCGGCGACGAGCACCTGCCAGAGCGAGAGGTGCACCACGTCGGACGCGCCGGCGACGCTGAGCAGCCCGGCGGTGAAAAGCAGCGAGTCACCGGGCAGGAAGAAGCCGATGAGCAGGCCGGTCTCGGCGAACAGGACGGCGAAGATGCCGACCGCTCCGAAGGAGGACAGCAGCGAGGTCGCGTCGAGGACGTTCACGGCCTGGTTCAGCACGGGCAGGGGCATGGCGGTGGAGCCCTCCCATAATGGGTCCGGGGGCGCGGCGGGGCACCCCTGCCGACTACAGTCGAGTAGACGGTCTACAGAACTGTAGACGAACGAGCGGGAAGGAGCGATTCCATGCCGGACGCCAGCGCGTCGGCCCGCCGCCCTTCGGGTGAGCTGGAGGCCAGCGTCCTCGCTGCGCTCTGGGCGGCGAACGGCCGTGCGCTCACTCCCGCCGATGTGCAGCGGGAGCTGGTCGTCGCACTCGGCGCCGACCTCGCACGCACCACCGTCACCACCATTCTCGCCCGTCTCCACGACAAGGGCTCCGTCAGCCGCACCAGGGCCGGCCGCGGCTACGCCTATCTGCCCGCCCAGGACCCGCCGGGCCTCGCCGCCCGCCGGATGCGCACCGAGCTGGACAAGTCCGCGGAAGGCCTGCGCGGCACGGTGCTGGCCCGCTTCGTGTCCGAGCTCGACCCGGACGACGAGCGGCTGCTGCGCGCGCTGCTGGCCGACGTCCCGCCGGACGGCACCGGCGGCGGCAGGGGCGCCGGGTCGTGAACTACGCGGTCTGGGTCCCGCTGCTGCTCCCGCTGCTCGCCGCGCCCGCCGCGCGGCGGCTGGCCGAGGCGCTGTCGCCGCGCGCGGCGCCCTGGCTGCTGGCCGGGTCCGCGGTGGCGCTCGCCGCATGCAGTACGACCGCGCTCGCGCTGCTGGCCGGCGCCGGAGCGTTGCGGCTGCCGCCGGTGGCCGCGCTCGGGCACCTCGTGCTGCCGGTCCTCGGCGACCAGGTGACGGTGCCGGCCGCGTGTGTCGCCGCGGTGCTGCTCGCCGCGGTCGCCGCCGCGCTGTTCCACGAGTCGCGGCAGCGCGTCGTGCTGGCCGCCCGCGCCCGCCGCGCGGTGGCCGCCTCCGGTACGGCGGCCGGCGACCTGACCGTCCTGGACGACGAAGGCCCCGACGCGTACGCGCTGCCAGGCCGGCCGGGGCGGATCGTGGTCACCACGGGGATGCTCAAGGCCCTCGGCCCGGCGGAGCGCGAGGTGCTGCTCGCGCACGAACGCGCCCACCTCGCCGGCCGCCACCACCTCTTCCTCACCGCCCTCGCGCTGGCCTGCGCCTGCCACCCGGCGCTGCGGGTGCTGCGCGGCCCGCTGTCGTACGCGCTCGAACGCTGCGCCGACGAGGCCGCCGCCGCGGCGGTGGGCGACCGCCGCGTCGCCGCCCGCGCGATCGGCCGGGCGGCGCTGGCCGCCCGCCCCACCGCCCGGCGCCCCCGTACGGCCCTGTCC
>NZ_JAJSYW010000302.1:0-4988 GCF_036815005.1 Streptomyces sp. IBSBF 2435
GTGGCGGCGGCGGGGCCAGCCCGAACGGGCCGGGCGGCGACACGGGCGGATAGCGGGTCCGGGAGGCTGAGGCCTTCGGTTCCGGGGCCTTGGCGGCTCGGCCGGGCGACCCGGCGGGTGTCAGGGTCCCGGAGGTCCGGGACCCCCGGGAGGTCTCGGCGGCCTCAGAGGTACAGGCCGGTCGAGTCGTCCGTGCCCTTGAGGCGCTCCGAGGCCACCGCGTGCAGATCGCGCTCCCGCATCAGGACGTACGCGACCCCCCGCACCTCGACCTCGGCGCGGTCCTCCGGGTCGTACAGCACCCGGTCGCCGACCTCCACGGTCCGCACGTTCTGCCCCACCGCGACGACCTCGGCCCACGCCAGGCGGCGCCCCACGGCGGCAGTCGCCGGGATCAGGATGCCGCCGCCGCTGCGGCGCTCGCCCTCGCCTGACTCCTGCCGCACCAGGACACGGTCGTGCAGCATCCGGATGGGCAGTTTGTCGTGCTCACTGTTCGACCTCACGCCCACGACGTTACCGGCGGCGGCGCCACGCCGAGAGACCGGTCACCGCGAAGATCAGCACGACCCCCGCCACCGCGACCGGCAGTATCCGCTCCGGGCGCGGCGCGCCCTCGTCGGTGACGAAATGCGCCTTGGCCCTGCTGACCGCCCGGTTCGCGGCGACATACGCCTGCCCGACGGTGTGGTCCACCGTGGAGACGGCCTTGGCCTTCGTGTCCCGCGCGATCGTCACCGGGTGCACGCGGACCGCGAGCTCGTCCAGCGTCGCGGCCAGATCCTGCCGCCTGCGGGCAATCTCCGCCTCGATCTGAGCGGGCGTCCTGACGTCGTCCGACACCGCGTCTCCTCCATCGCCTGATTAGGTAGCGTTCGGACAGTCTGTCAGTACGACGCGGCCAGCGCCTCGTCGGCACCCCCGTTTGACTGAGGAGCCTTTCCATGGCCGAGCGCCTGTCACCCGGCGACCCCGCCCCCGACTTCACCCTCCAGGACGCCGACGGCAAGCCCGTGTCCCTCGCCGACCACCGCGGACGCAAGGTCATCGTCTACTTCTACCCCGCCGCCATGACCCCGGGCTGCACCAAGCAGGCCTGCGACTTCACCGACAATCTGGACCAGCTGGCCACCGCCGGCTACGACGTCCTCGGGATCTCGCCCGACGCGCCGGAGAAGCTGGCGAAGTTCCGCACGAAGGAATCCCTCCGCGTCACCCTTCTGTCCGATCCTGACCGCGCCACACTCACCGCTTACGCGGCCTACGGCGAGAAGACGAATTACGGCAGGACGGTGACGGGCGTGATCCGCTCCACGGTCATCGTCGACGAGGAGGGCAAGGTCGAGCACGCCTTCTACAACGTCAAGGCGACCGGCCACGTGGCCAAACTCATCCGCGACCTGGGCGTCTGACCTCCCGTCACCCGGACCGCCCGGAGTCGTTACTCCGTACGGGGCACGAACGTGTGCCCGAGGAACGGAGGGAACGTGGCAGTCAGATACACCCGCGAGTTGCTGGAGGAAGCCGTCCGGGTGACGGGGCACATCGATGACGCCGTCCGCCGCTGCGGAGGCCGCCCGACACCCGGCAGCACACGGTATCTGCGTCGGAAACTGGCCGAGGCCGGGATCGACGCCCCGCACCTCGCCACCGGTCGGGTGCGGCACACCGAGGACCGCTTGCGGGAGGCCGTCGCGGCCTCCTCCAGCATCGCGGACGTCGTACGGCGGCTGGGGATCAGCCCGGTGGGCGGCAACCAGACCCACGTCAGCCGCCGGATAGCCGCGCTGGCGATCGACACCGGCCATTTCACCCGGGCGCCCGCCCAGCGTCCGGGCGCCCGCCGGTCCGGCCTTCTGTGCCTGCGCACACCCGAGGAAGGCAGAACCCCCGGCCGGCGGCTGCGGCGCGCGCTCATCGCCTCCGGAGTGCCGGAGCGGTGCGGGATGTGCGGCACGGGACCGGAGTGGAACGGTCGGCCGCTCGTCCTGGAAGTCGACCACATCAGCGGCCAGTGGTGGGACGACAGACCGCGGAACCTCCGGCTGCTCTGCCCCAACTGCCACGCGGTCACGGACACGTATCGCGGGCGCAGGAGGCCGTCGTGAGCGCGGTGACGTACACCCGCGACGCGTTGCAGCGCACAGCCGCCGTGTCGACCAGCCTCGTCGACATGCTGCGACGGCTCGACTCGCCGCTCGGCAGCGGCCCACTGCGCTACCTCCGCAGTCGCCTGGCCCACTACGGGGTCGACACGGGCCACTTCACCGCCGAGCCGCTGCCACCACGCGCCCGGCGCAGCTACCCACGGGAGCAGCTGGAAAAGGCAGCCGCGCACTCGCACAGCGTGCGGGAAGTCCTCGAGTATCTGGGTTACCCGGCACGCGACAGCCCGTACGGGCACGTCCGCAAGAAGCTCGACGAATTCGGCATCGACACGAGGCATTTCACCAGCGGACGCAGATCCACCCCCGGCGTCATCCCGCGGGAGGCGTGTGAGGCGGCGGTCGCCGGGGCGACGAGCCTCGCCGGGGCGCTCCGGCACCTCCGGATCGCCGACAGCGGAGCGGCCCGGGCGCGGCTGCGCCGCAGTCTGACGGCACACGAAATCAGCACCGCCCACTTCACTGGCCAGGCGCACGGCCGCGGCAGAGCCTCGCCGTACCGGCTGTCCGCGGACCGGATCCTGCGTCGACGGGAGCCGGGGGCGAACCGGGCGAAGACCGCCTTGTTGCGGCGGGCACTCGACGAGCTGGGCGTGCCGCACCTCTGCTCCGGGTGCGGTGTCGGCGACCTCTGGCAGGGCAGGCGGCTGGTGCTGGAGATCGACCACACCAACGGCGACCCGCTGGACAACCGCCGTGAGAACCTGCGGTATTTGTGTCCTTCGTGCCACAGCCAGACGCAGACGTACTCCCACCGGTCACGACACGTGCCCGCGCCTGCCGACCCAGTAGAGTAGCGCTGCGGGCCCGTACCCCAGCTGGCTAGAGGGCGCCGGTTTAGGTCCGGTGTGTCGTGGGTTCGAGTCCCACCGGGCCCATCGCCGAGGGCGCGGCACTCCACGGAGTGCCGCGCCTCTTCGATGCGTTCAGCCCAGGAGTTCCGCGACCAGGGGGGCCAGGGCGCGGAAGGCCTTGCCGCGGTGGCTGATGGCGTTCTTCTCCGCGGGGGTCAGCTCGGCGCAGGTACGGGTGTCGCCGTCGGGCTGGAGGACCGGGTCGTAGCCGAAGCCGCCCGCGCCGGACGGGGCGTGGCGCAGGGTGCCGGTGAGGCGGCCCTCGGCCACGCGGGTGGTGCCGTCGGGCAGCGCGAGGGCGGCGGCGCAGGCGAAGTGGGCGGCGCGGTGCGGGGCGTCGATGTCGCCGAGCTGGGCGAGCAGCAGGGCGAGGTTGGCCGCGTCGTCGCCGTGCCGTCCGGCCCAGCGGGCGGAGAAGATGCCGGGGGCGCCGCCGAGGACGTCGACGCACAGGCCCGAGTCGTCGGCGACCGCGGGCAGCCCGGTGGCCTCGGCGAGGGTGCGCGCCTTGAGCAGCGCGTTCTCGGCGAAGGTGACGCCGGTTTCCTTGACGTCGGGGATGTGGGGGTAGGCGTCGGCCCCGACGAGGTCGACGTCGAGTCCTGTGCCGGTCAGGATCGCCCGGAGTTCTGTGACCTTGTGGGCGTTGCGGGTGGCGAGTACGAGGCGGCGCGTCATGGGCCGATTATCCCGGTCAGCCCGGGGTGCAGATGTCGGTGAGGTGGCCGGCGGCCCGGGTGACGGGTCTCAGGTCGGGGTTGCGGCCCGCGGCGGCGGAGGTGCGGGCATTGCGCACCGCGGTGTCGAGGTCGTCGGCGGCGGTGCCGACGTCGGAGTCGTCGGTGCGGTCGCCGAGGTTCTTCAGGTCGGCGCGCACCTTGTCCAGGGCGGCGACGGTGGCGTGCCGCCGGGTGGGGTCGGAGACCTGGCCGATGTTGGTGGCGGTGCTCTGCAGGTCCTGGAGGTCGCCCGCGACGGTGGCGGCGGTCCTGGCGCAGTCCAGCGCGCGGTCGACGCGGTCGCAGCCGGTGAGGGCGGCGGTGGCGGCCAGCAGCAGTGCGGTGCAGGCGGTGCCGGTACGTAAGGCGGTACGGGTGTGCATGAGGGCTCCCCTCCCCTGCGCGGGCACCCGGCGGCGTACCGCGTGCATCTGTAGACACGCGGCAGGCCACCGCCGGGGTTGCCCGGGCGGGGGTCAGCCCTCGGTGGCGGCCAGGGCGGCCTGCTGGGCCGCGGTCAGCTCGGCGCAGCCGTTGACGGCGAGGGCGAGCAGGGCGTCCAGCTCGGCGCGGTCGAAGGGCTGGCCCTCCGCGGTGCCCTGCACCTCGACGAAGCGGCCGTCGCCGGTGCAGACGACGTTCATGTCGGTCTCGGCCTTGACGTCCTCCTCGTAGGCGAGGTCGAGCAGCGGCTCGCCGCCGACGATGCCGACGCTCACGGCGGCGACGGTGCCGGTCAGGGGGCGGGACCTGGCTTTGATGAAGTGGTTGCCCTGCATCCAGGTGACGGCGTCGGCGAGGGCGACGTAGGCGCCGGTGATCGCGGCGGTTCGGGTGCCGCCGTCGGCCTGGAGGACGTCGCAGTCCAGGACGACGGTGTTCTCGCCGAGGGCCTTGTAGTCGATGACCGCGCGCAGGGAGCGGCCGATGAGGCGGGAGATCTCGTGGGTACGGCCGCCGATCTTGCCGCGGACGGATTCGCGGTCGCCGCGGGTGTTGGTGGCGCGGGGCAGCATCGAATACTCGGCGGTGACCCAGCCTTCGCCGCTGCCCTTGCGCCAGCGGGGCACGCCCTGGGTGGCGCTGGCGGTGCACAGCACCCGGGTGTCGCCGAAGGACACCAGGACGGAGCCTTCCGCGTGCTTGCTCCAGCTGCGCTCAATCGTGACGGGGCGAAGCTGATCCGGCCTGCGGCCGTCAAATCGTGACATCCCCCGAGCCTATCCGGGTGACCCCGGCCCCCTCACCAC
>NZ_JAJSYW010000303.1:0-4936 GCF_036815005.1 Streptomyces sp. IBSBF 2435
GCGGGGAACTGCGCGACAAGCCACGGCGTAGTGGCACTGTGAACGCCACAGGACGTGGCACCCGCAGAAGGGGCGCGGGGAACTGCGCGACGAGCCACGGCGGACCGCGTGTGGGCGCGGGCGGCCACCACCCCTGGGGCGCCGGGATGGGCGCGCGGCCAGACGGAAACACCCGACCGGAGGGACATCGTGGGGAAAGGCACAGGCGCACAGGCCGGCCTCCGTCGGCGAAACATGGCGCTGGTCATGAAAGCCCTCGCGGCAGGCGAGAACGTGACGAGGGCCGCGGTCGCCGCGGAGGTCGGCCTGACCCGGGCCACCGTGTCCACGCTGGTGGACGAGCTGCTGGCGGCCGGCCTCGTGGAGGAGCAGGGCGCCCGGCGCCCCGGCACGGTCGGCCGCCCGGGCACCGTCCTGGCCCTGTCGGAGACCGGCCCCGCCGGCATCGGCGCGGAGATCGGCGTGGACCACCTCGCCGCCTGCGCGGTGGACCTGCGCGGCACGATCAGGTGCCGCGCCGAGCGCCCCGCGGCGAACCGCAGCCGCCCGGCGGCGGCCGTCCTGGCCGAGCTGGCGGAGCTGACCGCGGGCGTCACGGCGGAGGCGGCGAAGGCCGGGCTGCAGCCGGTACGTACGACCGTGGCGGTGCCGGGCCTGATCGGGCAGGACCGCGGCACCGTCCTGCGCGCGCCGAACCTCGGCTGGGAGGGCGTACCCCTGGCCGCGGCCTTCGGCGGGGGCGCGGCCACCGCGGTGGAGAACGAGGCCAACCTCGGCGCCCTTGCCGAGCTGTGGCTCGGCGGCCACGACGGCCGCCTCACCGACTTCGTCCACGTGTCCGCCGAGATCGGCATCGGCGCCGCCCTGGTCGTGGAGGGCCGGCTCTTCCGCGGCGCCCGCGGCTTCGCGGGCGAGCTGGGGCACGTGCCGGTACGCCCGGACGGGCCCCGCTGCTCGTGCGGTGCGCACGGCTGTCTTGAGACCTACGCTGGCGAGGAGGCGCTGCTGCGGGACGCCGGGGTGCGTGCCGGCCGCGGCCCGGCGCTCAAGGCGGCGGCCGTCGCAGGCGACCCTGCGGCACTGCGTGCGCTGGAGGAGGCAGGCGCCGCCCTGGGCATAGCTCTCAGCGGTGCGGTCAACCTGCTCGACCCGCAGGCCGTGGTGGTCGGCGGCCCGCTCGCGGACCTCGCGCCCTGGCTGCTGCCGGGCGTGCGCCGCGAGCTCGCCGCCCGCGTCACGGACCGCCAGTGGCGGGCCCAGGACGTGCTGATCTCCCGGCTGGGCCACGACGGCGTACTGCGCGGGGCCGCCTACAGCTCGGTGCGTACCGTGCTGGACGACCCCGCGACGTGGATCCGTACCGTTACAGAGCCGAGCCTGCCACCCACTGGCTCCACGTCATGTTCCAGCCGTTGAGGCCGTTGCTGGGCTGGATCGTCCTGTCCGGCGAGTTGACGACCGTGACGACGTCGCCGACCAGCGAGTGGTCGTAGAACCACGCCGCGTCGGTGCCCGGGTCCTTGCCGCCCTTGACGTCCTCGATGCCGATGCAGCCGTGGCTGGTGTTGGCCTGGCCGAAGATCGACGGGTCGCCCCAGTAGTTGCCGTGGATGAAGGTGCCGGAATTGCTCAGCCGCATGGCGTGCGGGACGTCGGGGATGTCGTACTCGCCCTTGCCGTCGTCGTCGGTGAAGCCGACCGTGGCCCCGTTCATCCGGGTGGTCTGGTCCTTCTCCTCGATGACCAGCTGGCCGTTGTAGGTGGTGTGGCCGTCGCCGCCGGCCGAGATCGGGACGGTCCTGATCACCTGGCCGTCGCGCACGACGGTCATCATGTGGGTGCTGGTGTCGACCGTGGAGACCTGGGAGCGGCCCACGTCGAAGCCGACGGTCTTGTTCTGGACGCCGTAGACGCCGGGGGCGCCCTTGACGCCCTTGAGGTGCAGGTCCAGCGTGACGTGCGAGCCGGCCGTCCAGTACGACTGCGGGCGCAGGTCGAGCCGCTTGGAGTTGAACCAGTGGCCGACCACCTGCTGCCCGCTGCTGGACGTCACGGAGACGCCCCGCTGCACGGCGGCCCGGTCGGACGTGGATATCGCCTTGTCGAAGTTGACCGACACCGGCATCCCGACGCCGACGGTGGAACCGTCCTCAGGCGTGAAGTAGCCGACGAAGGTCGACGGCTTGGCCGCGGCGGTCACGAAGGAGGCGGTCGCGGCGACGGGCTGGCCGTCCGCGTCGGCGGCCGAGGCGGCGATCGTGTACTGGGTGGCGTGCGCCAGCGTGGCCGTGGGGGCCCAGCTCTTGTGGTCGGCGGACAGCTTGCCCGCGGCCTTGTGGCCGTTGGCCTTGGACTTCATGGTCACCGACGTCAGGGTGCCGCCGCTGACGGAGACCTTGACCGCCCCGGTGACCTTGGCCCCGGTGCCGCCGTTGTGCGGAGTGATGGTGATCTTCGCGGCCGAGGTGTGCTTCGCGGCAGCCGCGTCCTCGGTGGCCTGGGTGGCCGCCGACGGCGTCTGCGAGGGCGTCGGCTTGCCCGCCGACGCGGTGGGCGAGGAGCTCGCCGCGGCCTTGCCGTCCGCGTGCGAGCCGCCGCCGCTGGTGCACGCGCCGAGGGCGACGCTGCCGCTCATCAGTACCGCGACCGCCGCGAGCGTGCGGCGCCGGGTGATCCTGGGGTGCTTGGCGGGGGCAGATCCGTTGTCAGGCGGCGTCACGCATCTCTCCAATGGGGCTGGGGTCCCCCGCGGCAATACCACGGGCTTCTTCCGTCCCCATGGAAACAGCCACTCCGGAGCAAATCACCCTTTCCGCCCGTATTGTGTCCTTTCACACGCCACGCCGGTCCGGACTCGGACCATACGCGTACGCCCCGCCACGTACGGTGGCGCTCACGCTGTCGCCTGGTGACGCCGGGCGCCGCGCGGGGACGCGGCTTCCCAACGGGTGGCCCGAGTCACTACGATCGGCCACCACGGTCAAGTCGTCGCAACCCCTGGGGGTTCCATTGGCCTCGCCCCGCCCTTATGTCGCCGCAGCCGCCGCTTCCGTGCTGGCCGCGCTGTATTTCGTACCGTCCGCGAGCGCCGCCCCCTCGCACGCGCCCGCCGCTTCCTCGTCCCACGCCCGCGGCGCCGTGCCGGCCTCGGCCCACCTCGACCTCGCGGACACCGGCAGCATCGACACCGAGCCGTACGTGATCGGCGGCTCCGCCTTCCTGGTCGTGGGCGCGGCACTGGTCGTCGACGCGACCCGGCGGGCGCGCCGGGCCGCGCTCTGAACCGGCCGGTTACGCCAGCGGCCCGGTGACGGTCTCGGCCGCGCGGACCAGCGCGCCGGACCGTACGAAGGCGTGCGCCGCCTCCAGGTCGGGCGACAGGAAACGGTCCCGGCCAGGCCCTGGGACCCCCGCGTCCCGTACCGCCGCGAGCACGGCGGCCGTGGCGGGCGCGGGGCTGCCGCCCGCGACCGCCCTGATCTCCAGCGCCCGGGTGGCCGCGAACATCTCCACGGCGATGATCCGCGCGAGCGCGTCGACCGCGGTACGCAGCTTGCGCGCCGCCGACCAGCCCATCGACACGTGGTCCTCCTGCATCGCGGAGGACGGGACCGAGTCCACCGACGCGGGCACCGCGAGCCGCTTCATCTCGCTGACCAGCGCGGCCTGTGTGTACTGCGCGATCATCAGCCCGGAGTCGACACCCGGGTCGTCGGCCAGGAACGGCGGCAGGCCGTGCGACCTGTTCCTGTCCAGCAGCCGGTCGGTGCGCCGCTCCGCGATCGACCCGAGGTCGGCGGCGGCGATGGCCAGGAAGTCCAGCACATAGCCGACGGGGGCGCCGTGGAAGTTGCCGTTGGACTCCACCCGGCCGTCCTCCAGCACGACGGGATTGTCGACGGCCGCGGCCAGCTCGCGGTCCGCGACCAGGCGGGCGTGCGCGAGGGTGTCCCGGCCCGCGCCGGCCACCTGCGGGGCGCAGCGGATGGAGTACGCGTCCTGCACGCGGGGGGCGTCGTCCTGGTGGTGCCCGGTCAGCCCGGACCCGGCCAGCACCTTGGCCATGTTGGCCGCGCTGGCCGCCTGGCCCGGGTGCGGGCGGATGGCGTGCAGCTCGGGCGCGAGCACGCGGTCGGTGCCGAGCAGCGCTTCGAGCGAGAGCGCGGCCGTGATGTCGGCCGCGGTGAACAGGCCGCCGAGGTCGGCGCACGCCATCACCAGCATGCCGAGCATGCCGTCGGTGCCGTTGATGAGGGCCAGGCCCTCCTTCTCCCGCAGCTCTATCGGCTCGATGCCGTGCGCGGCCAGCAGTTCGGCCGCGGGCCGCACCACGCCGTCCCCGCCCTCCGCCTCGCCCTCGCCCATCAGCACCTGGGCGCAGTGCGCGAGCGGCGCGAGGTCGCCGGAGCAGCCGAGGCTGCCGTACTCGTGGACGACGGGGGTGATGCCGGCGTTCAGCAGCGCGGCCATCGTCTCCGCGACCAGCGGGCGTACCCCGGTACGGCCGGACGCGAGCGTCTTGAGCCGCAGGAACATCAGCGCGCGGACGACTTCCCGCTCCACGTGCGGGCCCATGCCGGCCGCGTGCGACCGCACGAGGGAGCGCTGGAGCTGGGCTCTCAGCTCGGGCGAGATGTGGCGCACGGCCAGGGCGCCGAAGCCGGTGGAGACGCCGTACACCGGTTCCGGCCGGGCGGCCAGCGAGTCCACGACGTGCCTGGCGGCGGCCATGCCGTCCGTGGCGGCCGGCGCCAGCTCGATGTGCGCGGAGGCGCGGGCGACCGCGAGGACGTCCTCGGGCGTGGCCCCGTGGGGGCCGAGCACCACGGTGTGCATATTCATATTCACGCACCCTAGGGATTGAATCCCAGCGTGTCACCCTCCCGGCGGGTCACCCGGCCACCCCGGGGATGCCCCCCGGCGCCGACCTCCGCCC
>NZ_JAJSYW010000304.1:0-4894 GCF_036815005.1 Streptomyces sp. IBSBF 2435
GGCGCGGGGGGGGGGGGGCGGGGGGGGGGGGGGCCGCCCCCGGGGGGGGGGGGGGCCCCCCCCCCCCCCCCCCCCCACCCCTGGGTGGGCACCACCTCCCGGAGGGAACCGCACCGCCCCCGCGCCCCTGGGTGGGCACCCCTGCCGCAGAGGAGCCGTGCGACCCCCGAACCCGGGGGATGCGTACCCCCGGGGTGGGGCGGCGGAGAGGGCCGCTGAGGCGGAAGGCCAGGTCAGACGAGGCCCAGGCTCTGCGCGGCAGCGTCCGCGTCGATGGGGACCGTCAAGGGCGCGGGGGCGCCCGCGACCGCCCAGTCCGGGTCCTTGAGGCCGTTGCCGGTCACCGTGCAGACAATGCGCTGGCCGGGATCGACGCGGCCCTCTTCGAGGGCCTTGAGCAGGCCCGCGACGGACGCCGCCGAGGCGGGCTCGACGAAGACGCCCTCCTTCGCCGCCAGCAGGCGGTACGCGGACAGGATCTGGCGGTCCGTCACCGCCTCGATGACACCGCCGGACTCGTCCCGCGCCTCCTCGGCGAACTTCCAGGACGCCGGATTGCCGATCCTGATCGCCGTGGCGATCGTCTGCGGGCTGCGCACCGGCGCGCCGTTGACGATCGGCGCGGACCCGGCCGCCTGGAAGCCCCACATCCGCGGCTTGCGGGTGGACATCCCGTCCGCCGCGTATTCGCGGTAGCCCCGCCAGTACGCGGTGATGTTGCCCGCGTTGCCGACCGGCAGCAGATGGAGGTCGGGCGCGTCGCCGAGCGCGTCGACGATCTCGAAGGCCGCGGTCTTCTGCCCCTCTATCCGTACCGGATTGACGGAGTTGACCAGCGCGACGGGATATTTCTCGCTGAGCCCGCGCGCCAGGTCCAGGCAGTCGTCGAAGTTGCCGTCGACCTGGAGGATGCGGCTGCCGTGGACCAGCGCCTGGCCCATCTTGCCGAGCGCGATCTTGCCCCGCGGCACGAGCACCGCGCAGACCATGCCGGCGCGTACGGCGTAGGCCGCCGCCGAGGCGGAGGTGTTGCCGGTGGAGGCGCAGATGACGGCCTGGGCGCCGTCCTCCTTGGCCTTGGAGATGGCCATGGTCATACCGCGGTCCTTGAAGGACCCGGTCGGGTTCGCGCCCTCGACCTTGAGGTACACGTCGCAGCCGGTCAGTTCGGACAGCAGCTGGGCCGGTACCAGCGGTGTGCCACCCTCCAGCAGGGTGACCACCGGGGTGTCCGCGCCGACCGGGAGCCGGTCGCGGTACTCCTCGATGATGCCGCGCCACTGGTGGGTGCCCGACATCCGGGGCTGGTCGATGGTTGCGTTCATAGCGGGTCTACTCCCCTTCCACACGCATGATGCTGGCGACGCCGCGTACGGTGTCGAGTTTCCGCAGGCTGGAGACGGTCGCAGAGAGCGCGGCGTCCGGCGCGCGGTGGGTGACGACGACGAGGGAGGCCTCGCCGCCCTCCCGCCGTCCGGCGCCGCCCTGCTCGACGGCGGCATCATCGCCGCTGCCTTGGTTCCTGCCCTGCTGGCGCACCGTGTCGATGGACACGTCGTGCTCGGCGAACACCGTGGCGACCTGTGCGAGGACACCCGGTTTGTCCGCCACGTCGAGGCTGATGTGGTAGCGGGTGACCACATCCCCCATCGGGCTCACCGGCAGTTGCGTGTACGCGGACTCGCCGGCGCCGGTGGTCGCCGCCAGTTTGTTGCGGCAGGCGGCCACCAGGTCGCCGAGGACGGCGGAGGCGGTGGGTGCGCCGCCGGCGCCGGGACCGTAGAACATCAGTTGCCCCGCCGCTTCCGCCTCGACGAAGACGGCGTTGTAGGCCCCGCGTACGGAGGCCAGCGGGTGGCTGAGCGGGATCATCGCGGGGTGCACCCTGGCGGTGACCGAGCGGCCGTCGCGGGCGCGCTCGCAGATGGCCAGCAGTTTGACCGTACAGCCCATCTTCCGCGCCGAGGCGATGTCGGCCGCGGTGACCTCGGTCAGGCCCTCGCGGTGGACGTCGTCGATGGTGACCCGGGTGTGGAAGGCGATGCCGGCCAGGATCGCGGCCTTCGCGGCGGCGTCGAAGCCCTCGACGTCGGCGGTGGGGTCGGCCTCGGCGTAACCCAGCGCGGTGGCCTCGTCCAGCGCCTCGCTGTAGCCGGCGCCGGTGGAGTCCATCTTGTCGAGGATGAAGTTGGTGGTGCCGTTGACGATGCCGAGCACCCGGTTGACCTTGTCGCCGGCCAGCGATTCGCGCAGCGGCCTGATCAGCGGGATCGCGCCGGCGACCGCGGCCTCGTAGTAGAGGTCGACGCCGTGCTCGGCGGCCTTGGCGTGCAGGCTCGCGCCGTCGGCGGCGAGCAGCGCCTTGTTGGCCGACACCACCGAGGCGCCGTGCTCGAAGGCGGTGGTGATCAGCGTGCGCACCGGTTCGATGCCGCCGATGACCTCGACGACGACGTCGATGTCGCCGCGTTTGACCAGCTCGGTGGCGTCGGTGGTGAGCAGGTCCGCGGGCACTCCCGCGCGTACCCGGTTGGGGCGGCGGACCGCGATGCCGGCCAGCTCGATCGGGGCGCCGATCCGGGCGGCGAGGTCGGCCGTCTGCGTCGTGATGATGCGCGTGACCTCGGAGCCGACCACACCGCAGCCAAGCAGCGCCACTTTCAGCGGACGCGTACGCATCATCCGACCTCGTTTCTCGTACAGCTCTCGTGTAGCTCTCGTGTCGCATGTGCACGGTTCCGGTTCCCGGTTCCGTACGGCGTGGAGGGGTCCAGTCTCACCCACCGGATGGGAGAAGCCACGCCCTGTCCGGATTGCGAGACCGGCCGGGCGGACCGTGAGATTTGCCGTCCGCCCGGCGATCTTGCCGTGTTTCGTCGCGCCCGTCGCGCACGCGCCGCAGATCCTCTTTCCCGGCCGCTCCTGCGGCTCAGCCGACGTCGAGCCGCAGCAGGTCCTCCTCCGTCTCGCGGCGGACGATCACCCGGGGCCGCCCGTCCGTGACCGCGACCACCGGCGGGCGCGGCACATGGTTGTAGTTGCTGGCCATCGAGCGGCAGTACGCGCCGGTCGCCGGCACCGCGAGCAGGTCGCCGGGCGCCAGGTCGGACGGCAGGAAGGCGTCCTTGACCACGATGTCACCGCTCTCGCAGTGCTTGCCGACCACCCGGCTGAGCATCGGCTCGGCGCCGCTGGTGCGGGAGACCAGCGCGACGGTGTACTCGGCGTCGTAGAGCGCGGTGCGGATGTTGTCCGACATCCCGCCGTCCACGCTGACGTACGTGCGCAGGCCCTCCAGCGGCTTGACCGTACCGACCTCGTAGAGCGTGAACGCGGTCGGGCCGACGATGGCCCGGCCCGGCTCGACCGACAGCCGCGGCGGGTCCAGGCGGGCCGCCTCGCACTCCCGGGTGACGATCTCGCTGAGCGACTTGGCGATCTGGTAGGGCTCGGCGGGGTCGTCGTCCGCGGTGTAGGCGATGCCGAGGCCGCCGCCGAGGTCGATCTCGGGCAGCTGCACCCCGTGCTCGTCGCGGATCGCGGCCAGCAGCGACACCACCCGGCGGGCGGCCACCTCGAAGCCCGCCATGTCGAAGATCTGCGAGCCGATGTGGCTGTGGATGCCGATCAGCTCCAGGCTGTCCAGCTTGAGCACCCGGCGCACCGCCTCGGCCGCCTGCCCGCTGGCCAGCCCGAGCCCGAACTTCTGGTCCTCGTGCGCGGTCGCGATGAATTCGTGGGTGTGCGCCTCGACGCCGACCGTCACCCGGATCTGCACCGGCTGGCGCCGCCCGTGCCGCTCGGCCGCCGCCGCGACCCTGACGATCTCCTGGAAGGAGTCGAGCACGATCCGGCCGACCCCGGCCGCCACCGCCCGCTCGATCTCGGCGTTGCTCTTGTTGTTGCCGTGCATCGCGATCCGCTCGGCGGGCATGCCGGCGTCGAGCGCGACGGCCAGCTCGGCGCCCGAGCACACATCGAGGTTCAGGCCCTCCTCGTGCAGCCAGCGCACCACGGCACGGGACAGGAAGGCCTTGCCGGCGTAGAAGACGTCGGCGTCCGGCCCGAACGCCGCCCGCCACGCACGGCAGCGCGCCCGGAAGTCGGCCTCGTCGAGCACGTACGCGGGCGTACCGAATTCGGCGGCCAGATCGCGTACGTCGATGCCGCCGACCTCGACGGCGCCGTCCGCGTTGCGGGTGACGGTACGGGACCAGATGTGCGCGTCCAGCCGGTTGAGGTCGGCGGGCGGGGCGGCGTAGTGGCCCTCGGGCAGGACATCGGCGTGGCGGGGCCCTGCGGGGTGTGCGGATCGGCTCACGGGTGGCTCTCTCGTTCCGGTGCGTTCTCGTCAGAGGTGGTCGGGGGCGCTGATGCCGAGCAGGTGCAGGCCGTCGGCGAGCACGATCCCGGTCGCGTCGGCGAGGCGCACCCGGGCGGCGTGGACGGCCGAGGGTTTCTCGTCCCCCTTGGGCAGCGCGGGGCACTCGTCCTGGAACCGGAAGTAGGCGTCGGCCAGCCGCTCCAGATGCCGTGCGAGCCGGTCGGGCGCGCGGCGGCGGGCGGCGGTCTCGACAACCCGGGGAAAGTCGGCGATCAGCCCCAGCAGTTCCGTCTCGGCGGGGTGCCGGTACGGGTCCCGGGCCGCGGCTTCGACGCGTACGCCCAGGTCGTGGGCGTTGCGCAGCAGTGCGCGGGTGCGGGCGTGGGCGTAGCGGACCCGGAAGAAGGGGTTCGCCTCGCGCTGTTCGAGCAGGGCGGGACCGAGGCGCGGGGTGTCCTCCCCGGGAGGCCGCAGCAGCGCCCAGCGGGTGGCGTCGCGCCCGAGCAGAACGCTGGCGCTGGCCTCGGGGGGAGCGGCTTCCGGGGGTGCGGTCGCCCCGGGCGGGGCGAC
>NZ_JAJSYW010000305.1:0-4814 GCF_036815005.1 Streptomyces sp. IBSBF 2435
CGCCATCCCCCTCCCCGCTCTCACCTCGCTGACCCCGCTCGCGGGTTCCGGCCTCCTGCTCACCTCGGCGGCCCCCCGGGCGGCCTTCACCGAAGCGGTTGCCGCACTGACCTCCTGGGGCGACGGCACTTCGCCCGCGGACGGGTCAGTCGCGTACCTCGACGCGTACGAGGAGATCACCCCGGCCGCCGGCGTGCAGACGGGTGACTCCCAGCTCCGGCAGGCGCAGTGACTGGCCGTCGCGGATGCCCCGGGGGACGCGGACGGTTTTCGAGCCGTCCAGCGTCCGCAGGGGGAGGGTGCCGCCTGCCGTCGCCACCGCTCGCGGGATCCTCATGGTGCACACCAGGTCGTCGCCCTCGCGCCCGAAAACGGAGTGCGGGCGCACCACGATCTCGACGTAGAGGTCGCCTGCCGGGCCGCCGCCGGGGCCGGCCTCTCCTTCACCGGCGAGCTGGATCCTGGTCCCTTCGTCGATACCGCCGGGCACCTTCAGGGTGAGGGTGCGGTCGGCGGGCACACGGCCCTCGCCCCTGCAAACTGGGCAGGGGCGGCGCAGGACGGTGCCGTGGCTCTCGCACTTCGGACAGGGACGCCCGATGAGGACCGCTCCCGTGGACCTGCGCGGGGTCTCCAGCCGCAGGCCCCGGCCCCCGCAGTCGGAGCACTCCCTGGGCCGTGCCCCGTTCTCGCCACCGGTCCCCGAGCAGGCGGCGCACACGACCGCGGTCCGGACCGCGATCTCCTTCGTACAGCCGAACACGACTTCCGCCAGGTCGACTTCGAGGCGGATCAGGGCGTCCTGCCCCCGCCGGGTACGCGGTCGGGGGTACGACTCATCGGCCTCCGCCGGGGCCCCTGCCGCGGGCTCCGCCACGAACTGGGTCCGCCCGGTCGCCCCGGCGCCGGCCTCGCCCCGGAAGGCGTCCCGCATCCGGTGGAGGAGGGAGGACTCGGGACCGGGAGGGGCGACCTCGGAAACGGCCGCACCCGCTCCAGGGCCGCCCGCGCCCGCGGCGGGCGGCTCCTCGGGCCGCGGCGGAACGAAGGCCTCGCGCGGGCCGGCGGCTTCCCGCGGGTCCGCGTCCTGCCCGCCCGCGGGCGCCCGCACCGCCCGCGCGATCGTGACCTGGTACTCCAGGTCCACCCAGATCCGGGGCCGCTGGCGTACCCCGGCGCGGTGCAGGGACTCGTAGACGTAGTCGTACAGCTCGGTGACGGTGATCCGGCCGTCCCCGTTCAGGTCGGCGGCACCCGTGGCCAGGCCCTTGATCAGGGCGCCGGTGAAACGGGACGGCTCGGGCACCGCGGACTCGACGCGGCTGCCCTCCCACGCGTATTCGGTGCGGCTGGTCGCGGTGAGGACGGCCCGGCCGTGGCCGCCCAGCTCGTCGCGTACGTGGATCCGGTCGTCGCCCTTCGACCCGGGGATGAAGGCGCCGCTGTAACAGCAGTCGAGCAGGACGACGATGGTGCGCGCCCGGCACAGCTCCATGCGCCCGCGCAGGAAGGCGGCCGGGACCGCGGTGGAGGCGGGCAGGTCGCGGTCGGTGTCGCGGGCGGCGAAGTACAGATGGCCGTCGTCGTCCTTGATGCCGTGGCAGGAGATGTGCAGCAGGAGCAGGTCGTCCCGGCTGCGGTCGCGGAAGAACCGCTCCAGGGCGCGCGTCACCTCATGGGCGCGGGCGTCCGTCAGCTGCTCGGTGCGGAAGCCGCCGATGCCGGGTTCCGCCAGGACGCCCGCGAGGCCCGCGCTGTCCTGGCGGGGGGAGCGGAGCGAGCTGAGCGTGCTGTCGTCGTACTGTCCGGTCGCGATCAGGAGCGCGTCCCTGCGGCCCGGGCCGAAGGGGGCGTCGGTCATCCGGTCTACCCCTGCGGAGCGGGATCTTCCCCGGGTCCTCCGGGGGCCGGCCCGGCGTCGGGGGTCCCGCTCGCGCCGGGTGCGCGGCGGACGTCGTCCAGGAACGCGTCGACCAGGCGCTGCTGCTGCTCCGCCGAGGCGTGGCCGAGTTCGATGGTGCGGCCGTCGACGTCCACCGTGACCGAGCGCACGGGGCGGTTCTGCATCCAGGTCTCCACCAGACGCAGCACGGGCCGCAGCAGCACCGGCGCGAGGCTGACCGCGAGCGCGCCGACGGTGATGACCTCCCCGGCCTTGGCGCCCTCGGGCGCCGTCTCACCGCTCCGGTCCAGCCGCACGTCGTCCACGTCGAGTTCGAGCAGCCGCCACCGCAACTGCGCGGTGAGCGCGTCGAGTTCGGCCTGGTCCACGTCGGCGTGACCGGACACGACCAGCCTCATACCGCTGCCTGCGGTCATCCCCGTCCCCCTGTACGTCAGCCGCTTCCAGTCTAGGGGCGAACTCCGCCCGCGTCCCGTACAGTCGGCGGCTCGTTCACGGACGGCCCGCCCGCGAGCGCCGCCGCGCAGGCCAGGGCGACCGCGCCCGCGGCGGCCCCGTGCACGGGCTCCACGCGATGGACCAGGTGCGGCTCGGTGAGCGGCACCCCCGCGGGGCCCGTGGCGGAGCGGGGGAGGACGGCGAGGCCGTGCCCGGCCCGGACCGGCTCGTGCAGCACCCTGGCGTCGCCGCCGGCATGGACAGCCCGACGGGACAGGCCCCCGGCGCCGCGCCCCGCAGGCCGTCCAGCGGCACGGCCGCGCCCGGCGCGTCGAGCCACAGCGCGTCGGCCAGGTAGGCGAGCCGCAGCCCGGGGAGCGGGGCCAGCGGATGGGCGGGCGGCAGCAGCACCGCGGGCGGCTCCTCGCCGAAACGCAGCCGCGAGAGCGTCGAGCGCTTCCACTGCGCCTACGGCCCGGTCCCCGGGCTGCTGCCCCGACTGACCGCGCCAGGACTGTGCTTCACCGGCCACGACAGCGAAGGGGCGCCCAGAATCGCCGAGTTGCCCGGCCACCCCTTCCACCTGGCCACTCTCTTCCGGCCCGAGCTGGCGGGCGACACCACGGACCCGCATCCGTTCATCACCGCGTTCGCCGAAGCAGCCGTCACCCGTGCGGCGCAGGCCAACTTCCCGGCGAAATCACGCTTTGATGAAGAATCACCCGCCTGGCCTGTTCACAGCAGCCACACAGGGGAAAGGATTCGCACCTCATCACTGTGACAACCGTGGTCACAAACCACGGAACAGAGGGGGAGGTTCGACTTGAGACGCACGATAGTGCTCGTCTCCACCGGCGCCCTGATCGCAGGCGCCATCGCCGCGGCACCCGCCGCCACGGCCGGAGCCACCACCGCAGCACACCCGCGGACGGTGACCGTACCGGAGCCGGTCGGCGAGGCCATCGCCGCGGCCGGGGCCCGGCGCGCCGGCATCCAGTGGGCAGCGTGTCCCGACGGCTGGGGTCTGGCGGCCCCGGTCCAGTGCGGCTGGGTCACCGTTCCTGTCGACTACCGCAAGCCCTTCGGCGCCACCATCAAGCTCGCCGTGGACCGCGCGGCCAGCACCGGCACGGCGCAGGAGCGGCAGGGCGCGCTGGTCTACAACCCGGGCGGCCCCGGCGGCTCCGGGCTGCGCTTCCCGGTACGCAGCACCAGCGCGGCCCCGCTGTGGACCAAGACGGCCAAGGCGTACGACTTCATCGGCTTCGACCCGCGGGGCGTCAACCACTCGGCGCCGATCTCCTGCGCCGACCCGACGGAATCCGCCACGGGTCCCAAGGCCGACCCGGTGCCGGACAGCGAGGCCGACAAGCGGGCGCAGCGCAAGCTGGCCGCGGAATACGCCCAGGGCTGCCTGGAGCGCACCGGCGCCGCGATGCTCTCCCAGATGACCACCGCCAACACCGCGCGCGACCTGGACGTCATCCGGGCCGCGCTGCGTGAGGACCGGCTCAACTACCTGGGCGTGTCCTACGGTACGTACCTCGGCTCGGTCTATGCCACGCTCTTCCCGACGCACGTGCGCCGGATGATCATCGACAGCGTGGTCGACCCGTCACGGGACCAGGTCTGGTACCAGAACAACCTCGACCAGGACGTGGCCTTCCAGGGCCGCTGGCAGGACTGGGAGGCGTGGGTCGCGAAGTACGACTCCGTCTACCACCTCGGCAGCACCGTGGCCCAGGTCCAGGCGAAGTGGGAAGCGCTGCGGGCGGCGACCAAGAGCCACCCGGTCGGCGGTGTCGTCGGCCCGGCGGAGCTGCTCAACTTCTTCACCAGCGCGCCCTACTACGACTCCAGCTGGGCCGCCGTCGCCAGTGTGTGGAGCCGGTACGCGGCCGGAGACACCCAGGCGCTGATCGACGCGGCGGCCTCCGACCTGTCGGACACCGCGGGCAACATCAGCGCGGAGAACAGCAACGCCGTCTACACCGCGGTGGAGTGCACCGACACCAAGTGGCCGACCAGCTGGCAGAAGTGGGACCGGGACAATACCGCGCTCAACGCGGAGTACCCGCTGCTGACCTGGTCCAACGCCTGGATGAACCTGCCCTGCGCCACCTGGCCCGTACGCCAGCAGACCCCGGTGGACGTCCGCTCGCACTACGGACTGCCCGGTGTGCTGATCGTGCAGAGTACCGATGACGCGGCGACGCCGTATCCGGGCGCGCTGGAGACCCACCGCAGGCTGGCCGGATCGCGGCTGATCACCGAGCAGGGCGCGGGCTCGCACGGCGTCACCAACCTGGTGAACCCGTGCATCAACTCCCGCGTCGACGACTACCTGCTGCACGGCACGCTCGACCGGCACGACGTGGTGTGCGGACCGCACGCCACCCCCGTGCCGTAGCCGCGCCGCCCGCAGGGCCGCCGCCCGCACCCCCGGCCGGGGGTGCGGGCGGCGGCCCTGCGG
>NZ_JAJSYW010000306.1:0-4783 GCF_036815005.1 Streptomyces sp. IBSBF 2435
GATCATTGGCGGGGCGGGGACTGTCAAGTGGGCGTGGTTTCCGCCATGTCCTGATCGCAGAGCGGAGCTATAGGTACGCCTGGACGACCCGTGCGGGCCGTCGTTAGTCTGCTCGCGAAGTCGGCGCCGGCGCCATCGCAATCGGTATCGCTGAGTCAACTGGCCGATGAATTACGGACCGCGTCACGTGCGCGGGCCGCCGCGGGGAAAGCCCCGGCCACCGCAATGTCCTCCTTCGCACGGGAAGAGGCACCGATGACTGGCGTACCCCGTATCCACCCCTGCCTGCCACCCGCGTCCCGGGGCCTCGGCCATGCGGGTTGACATCGCGTGGTGGGACCTGGACGGGTCCGCGGCGACCGTCGAGTCCCTCCGGGAACACCTGCGGGACGGCACCGCCGACCACTGGGCCGAGGTCGAGGGGCTGCGGCTGAAGTTCTGGATGGCGGACCGCGACCGCAACCGGTGGGGCGCGGTCATGCTCTGGGAAGCCGCCAGGCCCGCCGCCATCCCGCCGAACCGCGCGGCCGAACTCATCGGCTTTCCCCCCACCCACCGTCTGAGTTTCGAGATCGAAGCCGTGGTCGAAGGCGCGTACACGGTGGAGGCTCTGCACGGGCTCGGCCCCGTGTTCGCCCCCTGAGGCGAGGTCCCACCGACCGCCGGCCGACGCGGTCGCGGGGCCGGGGGACACCCGCAGCGCCCAGCCGAACCCAGGAGATCCCATGCACGAGTACGTGGTCGTGGACGCCTTCGCACGCACGCCGCTCGCCGGCAACCCCGTGGCCGTGTTCTTCGACGCCGCCGACCTCAGCACCGACCTGATGCAGCGGATCGCCGGGGAGATGAACCTGTCGGAGGTCACCTTCGTGCTGCCCGCCGAGCACGGCGGGGACGCCAGGATCCGGATCTTCACCCCTGTCAACGAGCTGCCGTTCGCCGGCCACCCCATGCTCGGGACGGCGGTCGCGCTCAGCGAGGCGCTGAAGAAGGGACGGCTGCGGCTGGAGACCGACATGGGCGTCATCCCGTTCGAGGTGGCCGAGGACGAGGACGGCACCCCGGCGGTGCGGATGCGGCAGCCGGTACCGACCTGCGAACCGTACGAGTACGCCGCGGAGCTGCTGGCGGCGCTGGGCGTCGAGTCGTCCACCGTGCCGGTGGACATCTACCGCAACGGCCCCCGGCACGTCTTCGTCGGCCTGCCCAGCGTGGCGGCGCTGTCCGCGCTCGAACCCGACCACCGCGCGCTGGCCCGGCTGCCCGACATGGCCGCCAACTGCTTCGCCGGCGGCGACACCCGGTGGCGTACCCGGATGTTCTCGCCCGCCTACGGGGTCGTCGAGGACGCGGCCACCGGGTCGGCCGCCGGGCCGCTCGCCATCCACCTGGCCCGGCACGGGCTCGCCACGTACGGGCAGGAGCTGGAGATCCTCCAGGGGGTCGACATGGGCCGCCCCTCGCGCATGCTGGCCACCGCCGAGGGCTCGGCCGCCGGCGTCGACGAGGTCCGGGTCGGCGGGCACGGGGTGCTCGTCGCGCGCGGCACCATCTACGTATAGGAGAGGTCGGCAGTGGACAGCAGCAGGCTGGAAAGCCTCACCGGACAGACCGATCTCGACTTCCCCGAGTACGAGGCGCCGCCGCCGGAACCCATGGGGCTCGTCCAGCGGTGGATCGAGCAGGCCGCCGCGCACGGCGTCCGGGAGCCGCTGGCGCTCGCGCTGGCCACCGCGGACGTGCACGGCCGCCCGTCCAGCCGGACCGTCGCCGTCATCCGGGCGACCGGCCGCGGCCTGCTGTTCACCAGCCACAGCACCAGCCGCAAGGGCCGCGAACTGGCCGCCACCGGCTGGGCGTCGGGCGTGCTCTACTGGCGCGAGACGGGCCAGCAGCTCACCTTCTCCGGCCCGGTCGGGCAGTGCGCGGCGGCCGAGTCCGACGCCCTGTGGGCCGGCCGCCCGATCCCGCTGCACGCCATGTCGGCCGCCTCCCGGCAGAGCGACCCGCTGGACAGCCCGGCGGCCCTGCGCTCGGCGGCCGACCGCCTCGCGGCCACCGGTACGGCCCTGCCCCGCCCGGCCCGCTACGTCGGCTACTGGCTGGAGCCGACGGACGTCGAATTCTGGTGCGCCGACTCCGACCGGCTGCACCGCAGGCTGCGCTACGACCGCTACGACGCAGGGTGGCGTACGCGGCGGCTCCAGCCGTGACAGGCGCGGCGCCCGGAGAGACCTGCGGGGCGCCGGAACGCACGGATTCACCGCACCTCGATTCCGGCCCGGCCGGATTACCCGACCTTCGAGACAATGCGAGGACACGATGGCTGAATTCAGCGAGAACGTGGAATTACGCGCCCGGCACCGCGCCGTGGTCGAGGACTACCTGAGCCGGCACGGAGAGAACCGGCTGACCCGCTACCTCCTCTTCACCGAGGACGGCAGCGCCGGCCTGTACACCGGGGACCGGGAGGAGCCGATCGTGTCGCGCGGGCACGAGAAGCTGAAGGCGCACGGCGAATGGTCGCTCCAGATGTTCCCCGACTGGGTCTGGTTCAACATCGACGTGTTCGAGACCCAGGACCCGAACCGCTTCTGGGCCGAATGCGACGGCGAGGGCAGCATTCTCTACCCCTCGTATCCCCCTGGGCACTACAAGAACCACTTCATCCACTCGTTCGATCTGGCCGACGGAAAGATCGTGACGCAGCGGGAATTCATGAACCCGTTCAACCAGCTCCGGGCGCTGGGCATCGGGATTCCGGTCATCAACCGAGGCGGCATCCCCACATGAGCTGTCGCCGGTCCGCCAGGAGGTACTGAGTGAACGTCGACCTGAAAGCGGCCCAGGAGGCAGTCGAGCTGATCACCGGGGGATGGCGGGCCCAGTGCCTGCACACCGCGATCAGGATGGGCGTACCGGACCACATCGCGGCCGGGAGAACCACCGACCACGCGCTCGCGGAGGCGACCGGAGCCAGACCGGAGGGCATCCACCGCATGATGCGGCTGCTGGTCGCGATGGGTGTGTTCGAGGGCGAGGGCCAGGGCGGCTACCGCAACACGGCGGTCAGCCGCGTCCTGCTCGACCAGCCGGACTCGCTGCGGGACATGTGCCTGCTCTACGGCGAGGAGTTCTACACCGCGTGGGGGCACGCGTACGAGGCGATCAGCACGGTGACCGCGGGCTTCGAAGTCGCGTACGGGGAACCGCTCTACCGCTACCTCAGCCACCACGAGGACGCGAACAGGCGGTTCCAGCGGGCGATGAAGGCCGGCAACCTGTTCTTCGACCACGTCCCCGAGGCGTTCGACTTCTCCGGCCGGGCCTTCGTCGACGTCGGCGGCGGCATCGGGCAGTTGACCGCCGCGATCCTGGCCGCCGTGCCCGACGCGCACGGCACGCTGCTCGACCGCGAGCACGTGGTGCCGGTCGCGGCCGACAACCTCGCCGCCTCCGTGGGGCTGGACCGCGTCGAGCTGGTCGCCGGGGACATGTTCGAGGCGGTGCCGCAGGGCAGGGACGTCTACCTGCTGTGCCGGGTCCTCGCCGGCTGGAGCGACGACGCGGTCGTCGGGGTGTTCGAGAACTGCCGCAAGGCGATGGCCGGTTCCGCGTCGCGCCTGGTCATCCTGGACCGCGTCGTGGTGGACGAGGACTCCACGGTGCTGCCCGCCCTGTGGGACCTGCACCTGCTGATGACCAACGGCGGCCGGCACCGCACCGTCGAGAAGTTCACCGAACTGCTGGGCAGGGCCGGTCTCGACGTCGAGCGGGTCACCGAACTGCCCGCGGAGACCACCGCGTTGATCGCGGCACCCCGCACCGCCGGCTGAAGGGGAACGCCCATGACCCACGCAGCGCACCTGGACGCGGTCGGACGGACCGCCCTGGTCACCGCCGCCATGCGGGCCGCCGAGACCGGCCGGCCCGACGCGATCCACCGGGACCCGTACGCGGCGACGCTCGCCGGCGGCCTCGGACCGCGGCTGCTGGCCGAGCTGTTGGGCGCGACCGCGGCGGGAAGTCCGGCGGGGGGTTCGGCAGACGTCCCGGCCGGCGCCCCTGTCGGTGCGTACCGCTCCGCCAGGCAGGACTACAACTCCGCCCGCACCCGCTTCTTCGACGACTACCTGCGTACCGCGGCCGACGAGCCCGACACGCGCCAGATCGTGGTCGCGGGCGCCGGCATGGACTCCCGCGCGTACCGTATGAACTGGCCCGAGGGCCTGCGCTACTTCGAGGTCGACCGGCCGCCGGTGATGGCCTACAAGCGCGCGTGCCTGGCCGGAGTGACACCGCGGGCCGACCGCCGCACCGTCGCTGTGGACCTCGCGTCGCCGTCCTGGCCGGCCGTGCTGACCGGCGCCGGGTACGAACCCGACCGGCCCTCGGCCTGGCTGCTGGAGGGCCTGCTGTACTACCTGCCGGTGGCCGCCGTGCACCGCGTGCTGGACCAGGTCGCCGAACTGGTTGCCCCGGGAAGCCGGATCGCGGCCGACGTCGTGAACACGGCTGCGCTGACGCTGCCCGACCAGCGGCGGCTGCTGGACGTGTTCGCGAGCTGGGGCTGCCCGTGGCTGTTCGGCTGCGACGAGCCGGAGGAGCTGTTCGACCAGCACGGCTTCAAGGCCGACGTGGTCCAACCCGGCGAGCCCGGCGCGGAGTTCGGCGGCCGGCCCGCGCCCCCGCCGGTACGCGGACTGCCGGGCGTGCGGCGGGTGTTCCTGGTGACGGGCCGGCGTAACTGAGGTCGCGCCCGGCCGTCCACGTGCCCCCGCCC
>NZ_JAJSYW010000307.1:0-4772 GCF_036815005.1 Streptomyces sp. IBSBF 2435
GGCCAGGGGGCGTCGCGCAGGGACACCCGGAGGTGGCCCTCCGCGTCGGGAGTGGCCGCCAGCGGGGGCGCGGCGGGGGAGTCGGCCGGGTCGAGCCGCAGCGTGGACTCGCCCAGGTGGAGCAGCGCCCCGGGCGGCAGCGGCACCGGCTGCGGGCCGACCGCGCGCCCGCCCAGCGTCGTACCGTTCGTGGAGCCCAGGTCGGCGACGGTGAGGCCGCCGTCCGGGCCGAAGGCCACCTCGCAGTGCAGCCGTGAGACGTCCGGGTCGTCCAGCGGCACATCGGCGTCGGCCGACCGCCCGATCGTGGCCCGGCCGCCGGGCAGCAGGTGGACGCCGCCCGCGTCGGGGCCGCCGACCACCAGCAGCCGCGCGACCTCTGCCGAGGGGCGGCCGGCTTCGCCGAAACTGCCGTACTGCCCGTGGCCGTGCGCCTCGCCCGGCCGGCCCGGGGCGGCGTGCAGCGACAGGACGGCGCCGTCGACCAGCGGCGGCACCCCGAGCACGGCGGTCGGCGGGACGCGGTCCTGCCCGACGTAGAGCGCCACCGAGGACCCGGCGGAGCGGCCCGGCTGCCCGGACCCCGCGGCGGAGGCGAGCGCCCCTGCCACCGAGCCCAGCACGGTGCCCGCGGGTGCGGTGACGAGCACGTCACTGCCGCGAGCTGCCCGGCCGCTGCGCGGCCCGAGGACGGTCAGCCGGATCTGCATCTCGTCCGCGGTCCCTTCTGCCCGCGCACGCGCCGGGAACGACCCCCCGGACCGCGCACGAGCGCATTGACACTGACACGTAACCGCCCGCGTACCCGCCCGGACGGTGTCCGGCGGCGCGCAGGCACGAGCGGCAGGGCCGCCCCCCGCTGCTCCCACCGGACCGTACGGGTGCATCCTCCCACCCGCCACCGACATCCCGACGCCGGTACCACCCCCGGTGATCTTGTCCCACCGGACGCCGCCCCACTCGCCAACCGCATGCCGCCCTGCCCGTCGGCCGTGCACCGGCCGTTCCCGTGCCGCCCGCCGGACGCCGCCGGGCGGCAAGAGACCTGATCCGGCGCTTCCGCGACCGCGTACCGGCCGCACCGGGGCGGCGTCCGGGCGGTCCGCCGCCGCGTTCCGGAGCATGGTGTTCCGGAACGCGGCAGCCGCGCCGCCGCGCAACCGCGGACCGCTTCCCGGCGTCCTACCCGGGAATCCCGGCGCCGCCGCCCGGCCACCGTTCGCCGCGCGGCACTACGCTTGGCCGGAATCGGGCACCGGAAGGGCCCGGTCACCTACGGAGCAGGGAGCGCATGACGTGCGGCCGGTAGGCAGCAAGTACCTCCTGGAGGAGCCGCTCGGACGCGGCGCCACAGGCACCGTCTGGCGTGCCCGGGTGCGCGACGAGGCCGGCACCGCGGTCGCCGTCAAGGTGCTCAAGGAAGAGCTGGCCGGCGATCCCGACGTGGTCATGCGCTTCCTGCGCGAGCGCTCGGTCCTGCTGCGGCTGCGGCACCCGCACATCGTGCGGGTCCGCGACCTGGTCGTCGAGGGCGATCTGCTCGCTCTGGTGATGGACCTGATCGACGGCCCCGACCTGCACCGCTACCTGCGCGAGAACGGCCCCTTCACCCCGGTCGCCGCCGCCCTGCTGACCGCGGCCGTCGCCGACGCGCTCGCCGCCAGCCACGCCGACGGCGTCGTGCACCGCGACCTCAAGCCCGCCAATGTGCTGCTCGCCACCCTCACGGGTGAGGACGGCGCCGAGCGGATGCACCCGATGCTCACCGACTTCGGCATCGCGCGGCTCGCGGACTCGCCGGGCGTCACCCGTACCCATGAGTTCGTGGGCACCCCCGCCTATGTGGCGCCGGAGTCCGCGCAGGGCCGCCCGCAGACCTCCGCGGTCGACGTCTACGGCGCCGGAATCCTGCTGTACGAGCTGCTCACCGGCCGTACGCCCTTCCACGGCGAGAATGCCATCGAGGTGCTCCAGGCCCACCTCACCCAGCAGCCGCGCCGCCCCACCACCGTGCCCGAACCGCTGTGGACGGTCATCGAGCGCTGCCTGCGCAAGGAGCCGGCGCAGCGGCCGAGCGCCGACAGCCTGGCCCGTGCGCTGCGGGTGGTCGCGGCGGGCGTCGGCGTGCACGCCAGCCCCGCGGCGGCCGAGGCCGCGCTCGGCGTGGGCGCACTGCTCGCCCCCGACGAGACCCCGACACTGGTGCCGGGCACCGGCCTGGGCGGCGTACATGGCGCAGGCTCCGGCAATGGCGACGCCGACCCCACGCAGGTACTGCCCTCGGGCCAGGGCGGCCAGGGCGGCGGGTACGACCCGAACGCCGCCACCAGTGTGCTGCCCTCGGAGGCCGGCCGGCCCGCCGCGGACGGCACCCGTGTCCTGCCGCCCGTGCCCGACGGCGCCCCGCAGGCGCAGGGGCCGCACCCCTGGGAGTCGCAGCTCAGCGCGGCCCGGCAGCGCAACGACCAGACCGAGGCACGCTATCTGCCGCCCGAGATGGACCCGCTCTTCCGCCGCCCGCGCCGCCAGCCGGGCCAGCCGGAGCAGGGCAGGGCCGACAGCCGGAACCAGGGCCAGGGCCAGGCGCGCCAGGGGTACGGCTACCCCCAGCAGCACCAGCCGCCGCCGTATCAGCAGCAGGGCGGCGGCCAGGGGTACGGGTACCCGCAGCAGCAGCCGGCCCCGCAGCAGCCGCGCCGGCAGCAGCCGCAGCAGTCCAGGCCGCCGCAGGCGTACGAGCCCCGCCAGCAGCCCCAGCCGCAGCGCTACGAGCCGCAGCAGCGCCCGCCGGCCCCGGCGCCGCCCCGGCAGCACGAGCCGCACGAGCCGCGGCGGCGCAGCGCCAACCCGGTCAAGATCCCCGGGCTCGGCTGCCTCAAGGGCTGCCTGACGGTGATCCTGGTGATCATCGTGCTCTTCGTCGTCATCTGGTACACCACACCGCTGCCGGACTGGGTCGACAGCACCCGCAACCTGTGGGACGCGACATCGAGCTGGGCGCACTCGGCGTGGGACAAGATCTCCTCGATCACCGGCGACTCGGGCGGCGGCCAGGGCAACAGCACGCCGGACCTGCACACCCCCGACCTGAACGGGCTGACCGGCAACGGCTTCAGCGGCTTCGACGGCAACGGCTGACCGCCCCCGCCCCGATGCCCGCCGACGACCGGCCCGCCCGGCCCTCGTAGGCCGCCGGCACGCCTTCCGTACGCGGCGGGCGAGCGGCCCGCGAGTGGTCCGGCCGCCTGCCCGTTCGCCGCCCGCCCGCCGCCCGTTCGCGTGCGGCGGGACCGCCGTCGTACGCCTGTTCCGGCGCCCGCCTTGGGGATTTGTCGACTTGCGAAGGGTGATTTCTGGTGCGGAACGCCTACTCAGCGGCCTCCCGTATCCCGAACGGCCCCTGATCCGCGTAGCTTTGTCGGCAACGCTTGGTCGCCCACGCGACGGACCGCCGGAGGAGTCGGAGCAAGTCTTGGCCAGGAAGATCGGCAGCCGCTATACCGCCCACCAGGTGCTCGGGCGGGGATCCGCGGGCACGGTGTGGCTCGGTGACGGCCCCGAGGGACCGGTCGCCATCAAGCTGCTGCGCGAGGACCTGGCCTCCGACCAGGACCTGGTCGGCCGCTTCGTGCAGGAGCGCACCGCCCTGCTGTCGCTCGACGACCCGCACATCGTGGGCATCCGCGACCTGGTGGTCGACGGCAACGACCTCGCCCTGGTGATGGACCTGGTCCGCGGCACCGACCTGCGCTCCCGCCTCGAACGCGAACGCCGGCTCGCCCCCGAGGCCGCCGTCGCCATCGCCGCCGACGTCGCCGACGGGCTCGCCGCGGCCCATGCCGCGGGCGTGGTCCATCGTGACGTCAAACCGGAGAACGTCCTGCTCGACTCCGCCGCCCCGGCGGGTCCCGGCGGCGCCCCGCCCGCGCTGCTCACCGACTTCGGCATCGCCCGCCTGGTCGACACCCCGCGCCGCACCCGCGCCACCCGCATCATCGGCACCCCCGACTACCTGGCCCCGGAGATCATCGAGGGCCTGCCGCCGCGCGCCTCGGTCGACATCTACGCGCTGGCCACCGTGCTCTACGAACTGCTCGGCGGCTTCACGCCCTTCGGCGGCGGCCACCCCGGCGCCGTCCTGCGCCGGCACGTGACCGAGGCCGTGCAGCCGCTGCCGGGGCTGCCCGCGGGACTCGACCGCATCCTCACCGCCTGCCTCGCCAAGGCGCCCGCCTCCCGGCTCACCGCGGGCGAGCTGGGCACCCGGCTCCGCGACCTGCTGCCGTCGCTGGCCGGACTGCCCGCGCTGGACGTGGCCGCACCTGGTGACGGCGGCGAGGACGGCCCGTACGGCGACACCATTGCCGAGCCGTCGCCCGCCGCCGTACCGCCCGCCCCCGCCCCGTCGCCCGGCGGCGACCGCAGGCGCGGGGCCGTACCGCTCGTGCGGGGCACGGCCCCCGACTCCAGCCGGGACACCCACACGAGCATCAGGCTGCCCACCGCGGAGGAGCTGGCCGGCTACGGCGCCGCCTCCCGCAGCGCCGGCAAGGGCCGCGCCTCCGCGCCGGGACGGCCCGCGAGCCCCCGGCACCGCGCGGTCTCCGACGCCGTGCGCCAGCGGCGGATCCGCTTCGCCGCGGCGGCGGCCGCCGCGCTCGCCGTCGCCGGGATCGGCGGCTGGGGCATCGCCTCCGCCGGTTCGTCCGGCTCCGCGGGCCCCGGCAGCTCACGCGACGAGCGCGCGCGGCCAGGACAAGAACGTCTGGTAC
>NZ_JAJSYW010000308.1:0-4692 GCF_036815005.1 Streptomyces sp. IBSBF 2435
CCCGCCGCTCGGCCACGACCACCGCCGCCGCCCGCCGGTCCGCCCGGTGTTCGGCCGCCGCGCACGCCACCCGCGACGTGGGATTGACCGCGGGGACGCGGGTTCCGACACTTGGATCACGCCCCGAGGTTGGCAGGTGCATGGTCAGACGGATCGAATCGGTCAGTTCGGACGCACGGCTCACCGGCCGGGGCGCGCTGCTCACGACCGCCAGTGCCGCGCTGGACGCCGGCGACAGCGTGCTGCTCACGGGCGAACCGGGCATCGGACGCTCGACGTCGGCCGCCACGCTGGCGGCGGAGCGGACGGCCGAGCGGGCCGGGACCCTGGTGCTGCGGTGCGCGCCCGCCGAGGCCGAGCGCCACCTGCCCTTCCTCGGCATGATCGACCTGTTCTCCGAGGTCGGCGACCCGGCCTTCGAGGTGCTGTCGTCCCACGAACAGGCTCTGTTGCGGGCCGCGTTGCACCGGTCGGCGGCGCGGGACGCGGCACAGGACGCGGCGCGCGGGCGGTCGTACGGGAGCGCGTACGACGATGTCCTCACGCTGCGGATGGCCGTGCTCAAGGCGCTCACCGCGCTGTGCGAGCGCTCGCCCGTGCTGCTCGTACTGGACGACGCCCAGTGGCTGGACCGCCCGAGCGCGGAGGCGCTGGCCTTCGTGGCCCGGCGCGCCCGGCAGTTGCCGCTCACCGCGATCGCGGCCGTACGCACCCCGAACGGTCCGGCGGGGGCCGGGAGCGGGCAGGCCGAGGCGCTGTGCCCCGGTCCCGTCGTGGCGCTGGCCGTACCGCCGATGACCGAGCGCGAGGTCGCCGCGCTGCTCGCCGGGCAGGGCGGCCCCGCCTGGCCGCGCCCGGTGCTGGCCCGGCTGCACACGGCGTCCGGCGGCAATCCGTACACCGCCCTCGAACTGTCCCGCGCGCTCGCCGAGGAGAGCCGCGCGACCGGGCGGGACCCGTCGGGCCCGCTGCCGATCCCGCCCGCGCTGCGCCGCCTGCTGCTCGCCCGGCTCGCCCCGCTGACCCCGCGGGCCCGCCGTACGCTGCTCGCCGCCAGCGCCGCGGCCAGCCCCACCGTCGCACTGCTGCGCCGGGCCGGCTGCGACACCGCGCCCGCCGATGTGCACGAGGCGGTCCTGCTGGGCATCGTGGAGCCGTCGCCGGCCGGCGCCGTACGGTTCACGCAGCCGCTGATGCCGCGGGTCGTGTACGAGGACGCCGCCCCAGCCGGGCGGCGCCGCGTGCACGCCGCGCTCGCCGAGGCGGCCGACGACCCGGTCGAACGCGCCCACCACCTCGCGTCGTTGTCGCCCGGCTGGAACGCGGAGACCGCCGCCGCGCTCACCGCGGCGGCCACCGCGGCCCGGCGCCGCGGCGCACCCGCGATCGCCGCCCGGCTCGGGCAGCTCGCCGCCGACCACACCCCGTCGGGCGACCCCGCGGCCGACGCCGACCGGCGGCTCACCGCCGCGGAGGACGCGGTCGCCGCGGGCGACTACGCGCTGGCCCGCGCGATCGCGCACGAGGTGCTGGCCGAGTCCGCCCGCGCCGCGGACCGGGTACGCGCGTGGATCGTGGTGCTCGACTCGTCCGGGCAGGCGATGGCCGAGGTCGCGGATGTCTTCCCGCAGGCGCTCGAAGACGCCCGCGACGACCCGGAGCTGCTCGCCCGGCTGCACTACCGGCTCAGCTGGCGGGCCTGGTTGGTGGAGGGCTCGGCAGCCGCCGCGCTGACCCACGCGGCCGACTCCGCGGTCCTGGCGCTGCGGGCCGGCGACCGGCGGACCGAACTGCTCGCGCTCACCCAGCAGTCGGCCCTGGAGTTCTACCTCGGCCGCCCCGGCGCCGAGCGGACCCTGACCCGCGCGCTGGCCGCACCGCAGGATCCGCTCGTGCTGTTCGACCACAACGGCCCGGTCTTCCTCAAGCACCGCCGCCACCTGCTGCACGACCGGCTCGACGACGCCAGGACCGAACTGCGGGCGCTGGTCTACACCGTGCGCTACCGGGGCTCGGCCGAGAGCCTGTGCCAGTGCCTGTCCGGCCTCGCGCAGGTCGAGATCCTGCGCGGCCGGTGCGAGGCCGCCCTCGACCTCGCCCACCAGGCACTGCGGGTCACCGAGCAGGCCGGACTGAGCCAGGGGCCCGCCTGGTACGCGGTCGCGCTCGCCGAGGCGGCAGGCGGCGCGGCGGACCGGGCGCTGGCCGCGGCGGACCGGGCCAGGCGGCACAGCGAGGACGACGACGACCAGCTCTTCCTGCCCCGCGCGCTGCACGCGGAGGGCCACGTCCGGCTGCTGCGCGGCGAACCGGACGCCGCCGTGCATGCCCTCCAGCGGGTCCGGCTGCTGGAGACCGGGCAGGGCCAGGGCGATCCCGCCGTACGCCGCTGGCAGCCGGACCTCGCGGAGGCGCTGGTGGCGACGGGCTGCGCGGACGAGGCGGCCGAACTCCTCGCGGAGACCCGCGCGCAGGCGGTCCGGCTGGGCAGGCACGGGCTGCTGGCCGTACTGGACCGGGCTGCGGCCCTGGTGACCGAGGCGCGCGGCGACCCGGACGCCGCGGTTGCCCGGCTCGAACTCACCGCCGCGCGGCTGGCGGCGCTCCCGTACCGGCTGGAGGAGGCCCGCACCCACCTCGTCCTCGGCCGGCTGCACGCCCGCCGGGGCGCCCCCGTTCCGGCCCGTACCGCCCTGGCCGAGGCCGCCCGGCTCTTCACCCGGGCGGGCGCGCACCCCTGGCTGACGGTCACCACCGCCGCCCTCGACGACCTCGGCGTGCCCGCGTCCGCCGCCGCCGTCCCGGTCGGCCTCGACGCCCTCACCGCCACCGAGCACCGGGTCGCCGTCCTCGTGGCCCAGGGCGCCAGCAACCGCGAGATCGCCGCCCGGCTCACCATCAGCGTCAAGACGGTGGAGGCCGCCCTCACCCGCGCCTACCGCAAGCTCGCCGTCCGCTCCCGGGTCTCACTCGCCCGCGCGGTCATGACCCGGGGCGGTACGCGGTGAGCCCCGGCGCCGCGGAGGTACGCGGCCGGTCGGGTACGTGCCGGGGCGGCGGCCGTACCGTCAGGGGAGATCGACGGACAGGCCGTACAGCCGCACGACGCGCAGCCGGAGCACCATACGGCGGTCCGCGACCATCTGGTCGAGGAAGGCCGAGCGGGACTCGGGGGTGTTCGGGGCTCATCCGCAGCAGTTCGAGCCCCGTCGCGTCGCCGGATGCCTCGCTGACCGGGGACAGCTCCGCCTCGGCCTCGGCGACGGCGTATCTGAGGACGGTCTCGCCGATGTGCAGGGAGCACCGCGGGTCGTTGCGCAGAAGCCGCACCTTGGCGCGGCCGGCGACGGTGGAGACCCGCGCGACGCGCTCGGCGGGATCCCCGGCGCAGGCCACGTTGGACAGGTGCGGACGGCCGTCGGACTTGATCACCGCGAGCACGCCCAGCCGCTGCCCCGCGACGATCCTGAGCAGCTCGTCCTCCGCCGGGACACGCCCGGCCGGCCCGGCTCCCGGTGGATAACCGCCGGCTGCGTCCGTCATTTCGGGTCCCCCTCCAGTCCGTCCGCCGGGCGCAATCCACCCACAGTGGCGTACCTCACGAAAATCCGACAAAAGGAACTTGTGCGCGGGCCGAGCCGTATGACCCCGAGAGGCTGATCGGGAAAGGCGGGCAGGTCCAGCATGGGCGAGGCACGGGGCGGTGACGGGCGCCCGGCGGACACGGGACGTACGGAACGCGTGCGGATGCCGCAGCGGGCGGACGCGGAGACGGACGCACCGGTGACGCCGGCAGCACCGGAGAAGGCGGGCGGCGCGGGCCGGCTCGACCTGAGCGTGCCGCAGGTGGCGGGGAGCGCGGTCGCGGCGGTGGTGGCCGCCAAGCTCGCCTCGAATCTCGGCGTCTACGGCACCATCGTGGGCGCGGGCGTGGTCAGCGTCCTGGGCACCTGCGGCGGCTCGATCCTCCAGCACTTCTTCCGGCGCACCGGCCGGCAGGTCCAGGAGGTCGCCGTGCAGGCCAGGCCCGGTGTCCGCCGGGTCCGCGAGCAGGTGTGGACGCGGCCGGACGCGGCGGCGGACCGTACGGACCGCACGCGGGTGGTCCCGGAGGCGGGCGCCACCGGCACCGGGCCGCTGACCAGCCCCGCGACCAGCGCTGGCCCGCTCTCCGACACCGGCACGGGCGAGGTCCCTGGCACCGACGCCGACGCCGCTCCCGGCTCTGACGTGGACGCAGACGCCGACGCCGGGCAGGGCGGCGGGGACGGCTACGGCGAGGCCGCCTCCTACCGGGCCGGCAAGCGCGGCTGGAAGCGGCCCGTGGTCGCCGTCGCGCTGGCCTTCGGGCTCACCATGGGCGGGATCACCGGCTACGAGGCCATCGCCGGGGAGAACATCAGCGGAGGGCACGGCACCACCATCGGCAACGCCGTCAACGGCCGCAATTCACCGCACTCCGGCGGCACCGAGCACACCCCCGCGCCCGGCAGCACCGACAGCCCGACCGACGGCACCACCACCGGCCCGCACGGCGACGGCGGCGACGGCAACGGGCGGCCCGGGCAGGACCCCACCCCCTCGTCCCCGCGGCCCTCGGACCCGGCGCCGTCCACCGGCACCGGCGGGAGCGGTGGCAGCGGTGGCAGCGGTCAGCCCACGCCGCCCCCGACGACATCCCCGGCGCCGACC
>NZ_JAJSYW010000309.1:0-4677 GCF_036815005.1 Streptomyces sp. IBSBF 2435
CCCATCGGCGCCCCGCCCCGTCCGGCCCCCGGAGTCGTTATGGTCATTCCGGCGGCATATGCCAATCTGACCCTCCGGTCCTCACCTCCGTTGCGCCGGCCTCTGTCGACGGCCGACCGACACCCTGTCCGCGGTTCACTCTCGCCCGAACGCGGTTCCGCCCCGCTGCACCTCCCGCACGAGCGCGTCCCACGCCCCACCGGAGAACTCCAGTTCAGGCCCCCCGGGGTCCTTGGAGTCCCTGACGCGTATGGGCTCCGATGTGTGAGCGACCTCGACGCAGTTGCCCCCGCCGCCGTTGCTGTAGCTGCTCTTGTGCCATTTGCCGCGCGAGCGGTCCTTCATCAGGTAAGTCCTCGGATCGTGGCTTCGATCAGGTCGATAGATCTCTGCCGGCTCAGTGAGAGCGCCCGTAGGCTGTCGAACGCCCTGGTGTACTGCCCGATGTCCTCGGGGCGTTCAAGATAGACAGCGTCGGTCACCCCGTCTCGGTAGACCACATCTGGATCCTCCTGTTCGGGGAAGCCCAGTACCGTGAACGGCCCAGTGGCCGGATAGCTCCCAGCGTCGAAGGGCAGGACTTGCACGGTGACGTTCGCCAAGGCGGACGATTCCGATATGCGTTCGAGCTGCGCCTGGATCACGTGACTGTTTCCGACGGTGTGCCGTAGCACGCTCTCGTGTACGACCGCCCACAGGTCCGGCGACGGTGGGCGAGTGAGCAGGGCCTGTCGCTCCATCCGGACGGCGATCACGCGATCCATGTCCTCGTCGCTCCGATTGATCGTCGCGCGAAGCAACTCCCGTGCCTAGTCCGCAGTCTGTAGCAGGCCAGGCACGAACTCGCTCTCGTACGTTCGCAGACTCGTCGCCGCCTGCTCCAGGCCGACACAGACCGAGAACCACGCCGGCACGGCATCGCCGTGTGCGTGCCACCAGCCGCGCGTCTTCGAGTCCTTCGCCAACCCCATCAGTAGCAGCCGCAACTCGTCGCCGGTGCCCGGGCCGTCGGCGTCCTGACCGACGTGGACGTCCTCCAACTCCTGGACGAGGACGACCGCGACCTCCTCCTCGTATCGGTGGAGCTCCGCCCAGGAGTGCTCGCCCACGCGGCGCCGATGCGGTGGCGCGAGCTGCGGCCCGCACCTGGAGTGCTGGGAGTCAGGGCCGTGCGGGACGTCCTAGTGCGGCTTGCCGGGATCGCCGACCAGGTACGAGTGGCCCACAGTGTGCCGAGGTAGCCCTGCGCAGTCAGCCGGCCGCGATGGCGGAGTACGTCCAGACGTCGGCCGGCATGCGGTGGTGGAGGTCCCAGACGATGCCCATCGGTTTGCTGCCCCGGTGTTCGACGAACTGTGCGGGACCGAGCAGCATCCACGGCTGCGGACCGCCGATGTCGGTGTGCTTGAAGCGGCGGACGAACAGCAGGACATGCGTGCCGCGGTCGGCGTGGGTGCGGTAGCGGACGCCGGTCGGTGAGGTGTCGGATGTCGCGTTCTGGCTCTCCCAGTGGAATCGCGTCTCGCTCATCGCGTAGTCGCGGTAGCGGGTCTGCGGGGAGAAGTCCTTCGCGTCCTTCTCCAGGGTGACGAGCAGAGCGTCGGTCGCGATGTCCGGGCACCACCTGACGCCCTCCCGGAACTTGTCGGGTGCGTAGCCGCCGATCGCGGTCTGCCCGAGTGCGGTCAGGATCTCCTCGCGGTTGTAGGAGCCGTGCACGGTCAGCGGAAGCCCCGAGTGGTCGCCGAGCAGGGGTACGGGGACGTGCTGGGTGTGCGCGAGGCTGTACGCGAGGATCTGCCGCACCTCGTCGCGGAACGCGTGTTGCGTCGCTAGCGAGCGCAGAGCCGCCCCGTACCCGGAGAAGGAGGCACCGCTCGGCCAGAGCGAGAAGACCAGCATTCGGGCGTACGCCTGGAGTTGTGGGCCGAGGGCGTCGTACTCCGGGGCGTCGTCGGCAAGCAGGCGGGTGTAGGCGTCGATCCGTACCGGGTCGTCGACGTGGTGGAAGGCGGGCGTCCTCCGGAGGAGCTTGTCCTCACCATCTGGTGCCTTGCCCGGGAGCAGGCCTGCGCGGCGCAGGAGCGCCGTCCAGGAGTTGCCGCCGCGATAGATCTGCTTGATGTCGCGGCCGCTCTCGTGCAGGTAGTCGGCGAGGAGTGGCCGGGCGTATCGGGCGATCTCCTGCGCCAACTGCGGCGCGTTGATGCCGATCCGGTCGCGGATGTTCTTGAGGATCCGTTCCTTCGCCTTGCGTTCGAGGATGATCTGGCAGCCCGACGGCAGTTGCGGGAAGTCCTGCTCCACGCTTGCCGCGAGGCGGTTCCTGCGCAGGTCGGTGAGGGCGCCGAACTGCTCCTCGAAGCGGAAGTCGGCGCGGTGCTGCCCGATGAAGTCCAGGACTGTCAGCACCGCCTTGCCCTCACTCCTGCGAAGCCCGCGACCCAGTTGCTGGAGGAAGACCGTCGCGCTGGACGTCGGGCGCAGCAGGAGCAGGGTGTCGACGTCGGGGATGTCCAACCCCTCGTTGAGCAGGTCGACCGAGAAGACCACCTGGAGTTCGCCAGAGGCCAGGCGGGCCAGTGCCGCCCGGCGTTCCTCCTTGGGCGTTTCGCCGGACAAGGCGACAGCTGCCAGGCCCGCCTCCTGGAAGCACGCTGCCATGTGGCGGGCGTGCGCGACGGACACGCAGAAGCCGAGTGCCCGCATCGAGCCAGGATCGGCGATCTTGTCGTTGACGGCTCGCAGGACGAGCCGGGCACGCGCGGTGTCCGCGGTGAAGAGGTTGCTCAATTCCGTCGTGTCGTACCCCTGCGAGCTACGCCGCCACGTGATTCCGGTCAGGTCCGTGGTGTCGGTGATACCGAAGTAGTGGAAGGGGCTGAGGAGGTCGTTCTCCAGCGCTTCCCAGAGCCGCATCTCGGCGGCGATTCTGCCGTCGAAGAACTCGTCTTGGACGCTGGGGCCCTCCATCCGTTCCGGTGTGGCGGTGAGGCCGAGGAGTTCGGACGGTGCGAAGTGCTCGATGATCCTGCGGTAGGTCTTCGCCGTGGCATGGTGGAACTCATCGATCACGACGACGTCGAAGTGCTCGGGGTCGAGCTGTTGCAGGCGCTCTGCGTTGAGCGACTGGACGCTGGCGAAGACATGCGTCCAACTCGCCGGGATGTCGCCGGAGTGCAGGGCCTCGCCGAAGTTCGCGTCCCCGATCACCTCCTGGTATGTGCGCAGCGACTGGTCCAGGATTTCCCGGCGGTGCGCCACGAACAGCAGCCGCAGGTCCCGGCCGAGTTTCTGCCGAAGCGCGCGATAGTCCAGGGCGGCCATGACCGTCTTTCCCGTACCGGTCGCCGCGACCAGCAGATTGCGGTGCCGGTCGTGCACCGTCCGCTCGACTTCCAGGCGCTCCAACATGTCCCGCTGGTACGGATACGGGCGTACGTCGAGTCCTGAGAGCGTCAATGTGGAGCGACCGCCGGCCGCGCCGCCACCGGCCGCGGTGAGCGCCTCGGACAGGCGGTCGCCATCACGTGCCGGGTCGTACGACTCGAAGGCCGGTTCACTCCAGTACGAGTCGAACGTCGCCTCGAACTTCCGCATCACCGCGGGGGTGGCCACGGACGACAGCCGTACGTTCCACTCAAGACCGTCCAGCAGCGCGGCCCTGGACAGGTTCGAACTGCCGACGTATGCCGTGTCGTACCCCGTCTTGCGGCGGAAGAGCCAGGCCTTCGCGTGGAGGCGGGTCGACCGCGTCTCGTAGTTGACCTTTACCTCGGCGCCGAAGTCCTGCACCAGGCGGTCGAGGGCGCGACGCTCGGTGGCACCGATGTACGTCGTGGTGATGACCCTGATCCTGGCGCCCCGTTCGCGCGCGGCCCTGAGCGGCTGCTCAAGTACGCGCAGGCCGTGCCACTTCACGAAGGCGCACAGCAGGTCGATGCTGTCGGCGGTGGCCAGCTCGGCGCGCAACTCGAAGCCGAGGTTGGGGTCTTCCGGCGAATTGGTGATCAGCGCGGTCTCGGACAGCGGTGTCACCGGGCGGTGGACCTCGTACACGCCCGGAGCCTTCTGCTCCGCGATCGCCATCAGCTGGCGCGGCCCGTCCGCCACCATGCTGATCCACTCTGCGGCGCCCCTCAAGGTGCCTACGGAGGTGAGGATGTGGTTCGCCGCAGCCACTTGCTCGGCCGGCGGGAGGTCCTGCAACACACGTCGGACGGTGGCGCCGATATGCCGAGCGAGCACGTGTGGCGAGGACTCCGTGCCCACCTGCTCGTCGGTCGCCAGCAGCCCTGCGGCGTCGAGTTCCTGCATTCGCTCGGCCAACCGCCGGGTGATCAGCGCTTCGTAGATCCCGGCCACCGGCGCACCGAGCCCGTCGTCGCGCATGACGTCCGCCACCGAAACCATCCCCCTGAGCCGCAATAGGTCCGACCTCATGTGTAACAGCAGGCGCCGACAACCGCCCGCACGGGTCGCGGCGGGCGGAGAGCTTGAGGCTGCGGGCGGCCATCGCGGCAACGGCGTTCAGCGCCGCGACGGTGTCCTTGCCAGAGCCACGGCACGGACGAGCGGCCCGGTCGCTACGAGTGCTTCGGCCCCGGCTGTCCGTACGCGGATGGCGTGCAGGCGTACTGCGGCCAGTAGGGGCGTGGGCCCGGGAAGGGGGTGGGG
>NZ_JAJSYW010000310.1:0-4616 GCF_036815005.1 Streptomyces sp. IBSBF 2435
GACCACCCCCTGGCCTCCCCGCTCCTCCTCCGTACTCTCCGACTCAACTGCCTCACCACCGCCTACGCCAGCCTCTGGGCGGAACTCTACGATCCCGCCTGGTCGACCCACGAGCCCTGGGCGAGGGACTGGCCCGACCTCCAGCCCCTCAACGACGTCTCCCCGGCCTGGCGCCCTAAGACGCCCCTCCGCACCGAGCGCGCACGGCGTTCTGCCCTAGTGGAGATCGACGCGCTCGTCGCCGTGTGGCTCGGCATGGACGCGGACGCGCTGATCGCCGCCTACAAGGGACGGTTCCCCGTGCTCCAGAAGTACGAGGCCGTGACGTGGTTCGACGCCGACGGCTGGAAGATTGCCGGGAACGCCCGCACCATCGGGCAGCGGCAGACGAAGGACTCGTGGAAGGACTTCGAGCCCTACCGGACGGCCGTGGAGCAGAAACGGGACCCGACCGGGATGCCCGTCCCCGCGGGTTACCGTGCCCCCTTCTACCAGGCCAAGCGCGAGGTCGAGATGCGCGAGGCGCACGCCCACTTCAAGGCGCGCCTGGACGCGGCGATCTCCGGCGAGTGGGACCCGGCGAAGCAGGAGGTGGAGCAGTCGTGAGGCCGACGCTTCAGGCGCGCGGGCTCAAGGAGAGCCTGCTGCAGTACCTGTCGACTACGTACGCCCTCAGCGACGAGGGCGCTCGTGAGGCGCTGCACCGCTTCCTCGGGGACGAGACCTCCGGGATGTTCCGTGGGCCGTACCTGCGCATCCGTACGCCCTTCACGACGGCGGACGACGGCTGGCGCGAGCATTTGGAGTGGCGGCGCGAGGGGTTCATTCCATACGCGCACCAGGCCGCCGCCTTCGCGCGGCTGACGTCCGCGGGCGGTCACACCCCGCAGCCGACCCTCGTCACCACGGGCACAGGCTCCGGTAAGACGGAGGCGTTCCTCTACCCGGTGCTTGACCACTGTCGTAGGGGGCGCGAGGCGGGGAAGGCCGGCGTCAAGGCGGTGTTCCTGTACCCGATGAACGCGCTCGCGACGGACCAGGCGCAGCGCATCGACGAGCTGCTGACGCAGAACGACGATCTGGGCAAGTTGTGGGCGGGCCTGTATATCGGGGACAGGGCGGCAACGGAGTACGAGAAGGTGCGCACTCGGCGTTCCGATATGCAGTTGTCGCCGCCGGACATCCTGATCACCAACTACAAGATGCTCGACCTACTGTTGCAGCGGGAGGACGACGCCCCGCTGTGGCAGCAGGCGGACATCCGCTACGTCGTGGTGGACGAGTTCCACACCTACGACGGCGCGCAGGGCACGGATGTGGCGATGCTGCTGCGCCGGCTCGCGTCCGCGGTCGGCGCGTCGGAGAAGGACCGCCCGCTCGGGAGCATCTGTCCTGTCGCCACGTCGGCGACCCTTGCGTCGGGGTCCGACGAGGACGGCGTGGCACGCCTGCTGGAGGTGGCGAGCGACGTCTTCGGTACCGAGTTCAGCCGGGAATCCATCGTTGGGGAGGACCGGCTGTCGGTGGAGGAGTTCATCCCTCGACGCAGCGTGCAGATGCAGGGGCTGCCCAACCCGGACGAGCTGCTGGCTCTCGCAGATCCAGCGTCCGGCGAGGAGGCGCTGCTCGACCTCATCGAGGCTGTCACCGGCGTTCGGGACCCGGATCCGTTCCTGCTGGGTGGGAACTTGAAGCAGCACCTGTTCACGCGTGCCGTGATGGAGGCGCTTGACGGCGAGGTGAAAAACAGCGCCGAGGTGCTGGACGTCATGTGGCGTGCGGGCGCGGCCGGCTGGGCGGAGGCGGTGGCCCGGCAGCCCGAGAAGGCGGCCGAGGCGCTGGCCCGGTTCGTGGCGCTGCTGTCGTACGCGAGAGACCCCGATTCGCCGCCGGGGGAGCCGCGACCGTTCGTGCATGTGGAGGTGCACCAGTGGGCGCGGTCGGTTTCCCGGGTGCTGCGCGGGGTCCTGCCGTGGCCGAAGGCCGAGTTTCGCTGGGACGTTGCCGGGCTGGCGGACGCGAGCGCGGCGGACGGCGACCGTGCCGCGCCGGTGACGACGGCGACGTCAGGGCAGAGCGCCAACCTCTTCCTTCCGGCCGTCTACTGCCGCGATTGCGGGCGGTCGGGGTGGGCGGTGTTCTCGCCGGAGAGTGACGACCACGACGTGCAGTTCGACACGTTCAAGATCCGGCGGGCCTCGCTCGGCCAGGACAAGGCCCGGGTCCGGAACCTGATAGCGGCGACCGGCCAGGAGGCGCGGGAGGGATCCGGCGCCGGGCTGATGTCGGCCGCGGGCCGGCGGGTCGGTGCCGAGGCGGGGGCGCAGGGCGCCGGCGGCCTGCTGATGGTGCTGGACGGTGCGCGCAGGCGGCTCCGGCTGCCGGACCCGCTCAACGACTACGACAGGGAGACGAAAGAGCCGCGGCTGACCGCCCGCGACTCGGCCTTCGTGCTGGTGCACTTCGGCGGCACCGTGGCGAACACCGCGGCGAGGGAGGACTGGTGCCCGGCATGCGGGGAGCGCAACGCGATCCGTTACCTCGGTACCGGCTCGGCGGCGATGGCCGCAGCGTCGATCACGCAGCTGTTCACCGGCGGGGAGCTCGACAAGGACCTGCACGAGGACAAGACGCTGATGTTCAACGACTCGGTGCAGGACGCCGCGCACCGGGCCGGGTTCGTCGCCAACCGCTCGTACACCTTCTCGCTGCGTGCCCTGCTGGCCGAGCACCTCACGCATGAGGCGCCCAAAGCGCTCAACGACCTCATCGCCGACGTGGTCGAGGCCACCACGGACAAGGACACCCTCGCGGCGGTGGTGCCGCCGGACCTCCACGTCTACAAGGGCGTCGAGAAGCTGCTGTCCGGCAAGGGGCGTGGCGGCAACATGCAGGTGTGGCAGCTGATCGGGCAGCGCCTCGCCTTCGAGGCGCTCATGGAGTTCGGATTCCGCTCCAGGAACGGCCGCACCCTTGAACTCACCAGGACCGCTGCCGCACAGGTGCGCCTGAAGGACTCGGCGGCTGTGGTCGCGCTGGTCAGACGGGTTCATGAGGCGTGCGTCGGCGACCGGGTGCCGATGGTCCCGCAGGACGACGCGCACTACCTGGCGTTCGTGCGGATCCTCCTGGAGCGGCTGCGCACCCGCGGTGCAGTCGCCCACCGCTGGTTGGACAAGTACATCGACGAGGCCGGCACGAGCCGGTACTTCATCTGGGGAAAGCGGGCACCTGGCATGCGCGCGTTCCCCAAGCGGGTCGCGGCCCCGGTGTTCCTGCTCGGCCAGGCCAAGAACGGCAGCGAGTTCGACTTCGCCACCGGCAGGCTGTCCTGGTACGAGCGATGGGCGGGGCGCTGTCTGAGCCTGCCGCGCGAATTGGCCCCGGAGTTCTGGTCTGCGCTGCTACCCGAACTGGCGGCGCTGGGACTGCTCTCCGTGCGCACCCCGAACGACACCTCGCTGAAGGTCTACGGACTCAAGCCCGGCAACATCGAAGCCTGGCTCCTGGACGACGAGCAGGTGCGCCACGCGTACGTACGCTGCCCGGTCTGCTTCTGGGAACAGACCGTCCATCCGTCGCTGCTGGACCAGTGGCACGACCAACCCTGCCCCTCCTACCGTTGCCGCAGGGGCCGCCTGGTTGCAGGTGACCGCCCCGAAGGCCTGGGGGTCCACCACCGCGACCGCGACTACACCCGCGACTACTACCGGAGCCTGTACCGCGCAGCCGGCAAGTACCAAGTGGTCACCGCCGAGCACACCGGCATGCTCACCCGCCCGCAGCGCGAGGAGGTGGAGAACGCCTTCAAACGGCGCGAGGGTTTCAAGGACCCCAATGTGTTGTCCTGCACGCCCACGCTGGAGATGGGCATCGACATCGGCGATCTGTCGGCGGTGGTGCTGGCGGCGCTGCCGCGGCGCCCCGCGTCCTACGCCCAGCAGGTGGGGCGGGCCGGCCGCCGTACCGGCAACGCGTTCCTGCTGACGATCCCGGACCGCAGGCGCCGCGACCTGTACTTCCTGGAACGCCCCAAGGAGCTCATCTCAGGCACCATCGTGCCGCCGGGCTGTTACCTCTCGGCCGTCGAGATCCTGCGCCGTCAGTACCTGGCCCACCTGCTGGACCTTGCCGCCGCCGGACGGCTGGTACGTGCCGACGGCATCGTGCTGCGGGCGATGCCGCACAAGGCACCCCGGCTGTTCGGACCGTCGGGCTACCTCACCGACCTGGTCGAGGTGGCCATCTCCCAGGGGACGAAACTCGTCAACGACTTCCTCGCCTTGTTCCCCACTGGGGTCAGCGACCAGGCTCGCAAGGATCTCATCGCATACGCCACGCACGACCTGCGCGGCATAGTCGAAGAGGCGGAGCGCGAGTGGTTCCGGGACCAGCATGCGCTGCGCGCCCGGCTGAAGGACATCGACGAGGCACACGACGAACTCCACGACTCCGACCCCGACCAGGCACAGCAAAAGGCCGAACTCGACGCCGAACGGCGCGGTGTCGGAAGGCGCCTGATGAACCTGGGCGAAACCGCGGCGCAGAACGCGCTGTGCGACCTAGTACTGCAACGGTCTTTGCCCTGATGGGTGGGCGGGTTCGGGTGGTGTGTG
>NZ_JAJSYW010000311.1:0-4571 GCF_036815005.1 Streptomyces sp. IBSBF 2435
CCCCGCCTCTCCCGCCGTCAGAACCCCCCACCGCGTCCTCACGAACTGCCTACCCACACCACACTGCGTCGCAATCACGCAAAACGACTCAAAGCTCGTAATCACTCATTAGGGGACACCAATCCCCGCTGTCCCCGGGCACCGCCAGCTACGCTCGCATTCATCCGACGGGAGGACCTGAGCCGCCGATGCATCCGACGCACCCCACGCGCCTGCTCCGCTTCCCGGCCACCGTGATCGCGGTGACCGGGCTGCTGCTTTCCGCCTGCTCGGGCGGCGGCCACCAGGCCACGGCCTCCGTATCGACTCCCGCGCCGCCCGCCGGGGCCGCGACTGCGGCGCCGGCCCCGTCCGACACGGCGTCCCCCGGCGCGAAGCCCGCCATCACGGCCACGCTCAGCCCGCTCCCGGCCCGTACTCCCGCCGACCTGGCCTCGTACTACGAGCAGAAGCTGTCCTGGCACTCCTGCGGCGTCCCGGAATTCGAGTGCGCCACGATGAAGGTCCCGCTCGACTACGCCCACCCCGAGGCCGCCGACGACCTCAAGCTCGCCGTCGCCCGTACGAAGGCGGCAGGTCCCGGCAAACGCCTCGGCTCCCTGCTGGTCAACCCGGGCGGCCCCGGCGGCTCCGCGATCGACTACCTCCAGTACGCGGCCACCGGCTACCCGTCCGCCGTCACGTCCCGCTACGACATGGCCGCCGTCGACCCGCGCGGCGTCGCCCGCAGCGAGCCCGTCGAGTGCCTCGGCGACAAGCAGATGGACGCGTACACGGCTGTCGACACCACCCCTGACGACACCGCGGAGGCCGACAAGGTCGCCGGCGCCGACCGCGCCTTCGCCGCCGGCTGCAAGAAGATGTCCGCAGCCCTCATCGGCCATGTCTCCACGATCGACTCCGCCCGCGACATGGACGTCCTGCGCCAGCTGCTCGGCGACGCGAAGCTCAACTACGTCGGCAAGTCCTACGGCACCTTCCTCGGCGCCACCTACGCAGGGCTGTTCCCGCAGCGGGTCGGCCGGCTGGTGCTCGACGGCGCCATGGACCCCTCCGTGAGTGCGCTGGAAAGCAGCCGCGCCCAGGCGGGCGGCTTCGAGATCGCCTTCGGCGCCTTCGCCCGCGACTGCGTCAAACGCGCCGACTGCCCGCTCGGCCGCACCTCCGCCGCCAACGCGGGCACCCGCCTCGACGCCTTCTTCGCGAGCCTCGACAAGCATCCGCTCCCCACCGGCACGAAGCGCCCCCTCACCGAGGCCCTCGGCACGACCGGCGTGATCGCCGCGATGTACGACCAGGAAGCGTGGCCCGCCCTGCGCGGCGCCCTGATCAGCGCCAACAAGGGCGACGGCGGCCCGCTCCTGAAGCTCTCCGACAGCTACTACGAGCGCGACGACGCCGGTAAGTACAGCAATCTGATGTACGCCAACGCCGCCGTGAACTGCCTCGACCTGCCCCCGGCCTTCCGCTCCCCGGCCGACGTCGCCAAGGCGCTCCCCGCCTTCCGTGCCGCCTCCCCGCACTTCGGCACCACGCTGGCCTGGTCCTCGCTGATCTGCGGCTACTGGCCGCTCCACGCCACCGGCCACCCCGAACGCATCCAGGCCAAGGGGGCCGCCCCGATCCTGGTCGTCGGCACCATCCGCGACCCGGCCACCCCCTACGCCTGGGCCGAGTCCCTGGCCGCCCAGCTCTCCTCCGGCCACCTCCTCACCTACGACGGCGACGGCCACACCGCGTACGCCCGCGGCTCCACCTGCATCGACACCGCCGTCAACGCGTACCTTCTGGCCGGCACCGTCCCCCCGCCCCACAAGAAGTGCACCTGACCTGCGCTTTTCCAAGATCCCCACCCGGTCAGGACCACCCCCCGCAACCCTGTAGACTTGGCCCCGCTGCGCCTGCCACCCTTGGCCCCGAGCGCGCAGCACGCCGCCTTAGCTCAGTTGGCCAGAGCAACGCACTCGTAATGCGTAGGTCTCGGGTTCGAATCCCGAAGGCGGCTCCGAAAGAGCCCAGGTCACATAGCCCGTGACCTGGGCTTTTCTGTTGCTCGGGCATGGCGCGGAGCTGGATGGGAACCCTGTGGGAACGGCTTGCGTGAGCGATGCGTGAGCGGATCCGCTCGGGACCTACATCTTGGGCTTCTTGCGCTTGCCCTTCTTCTTGGCTCGGGCCTGCGCTTCCTTCGTCTTCTTCGCTGCCTGGCGGGCCTCCTCCGCCTCGGTCTTGCGCTGGAGGGGGACGAGCTTGGCGGTGGCTTCGGCAGCCTTCTTGCCGACCTCGGGGAGGACGCTCTGGTAGATGTCCCGCGTGATCCGGGTGTCGCTGTGCCCGAGGGTGTCGGACACGACCTTCACGTCGACGCCGACGGCGAGCATGAGGGTGGCCGCGCCGTGGCGGAGGTCGTGCAGCCGGATGGGCGGGAGGCTGGAGGCGGCGACGAGCCGTTCGAACAGGTCGGTGACCTTGCCAGGGTGCAGCCAGGACCCGTCCTCTTGGGTGAAGACGAGGCCGGTGTCCACCCAGGCCGAGGCCCAGTCCTCGCGGTCGGCCTCCTGCCTCTCGCGGTGCCGCTTCAGTACCTCGACGGTGTCGTCGTCGAGCGCGATGACGCGGAACCCGTTGTCCGTCTTGGGCTCGGACGTCTCGACCTGCCAACCGTCTTGGACGAGTTGGGCGGAGACGGTGAGGGAGTGCGCGTCGAGTTTGGTCTCCGACCAGGGCTGACCGCAGGCCTCACCGCGTCGCAGGCCGCGGAAGGCGATGAGGTGCCACATCGCGTAGAGCCGGTCCTCGGCGACGGAGTCCAGGAACGCGCCGGTCTGCCGAGGCGTCCAGACCATGACGGGGGAGGGCTTCTCGTTCGTCCTTCGCCACTTCTCGACCCGCTCGTCCGTCCACACCAGCGCCTTGGGCTTACGCACGGGGTCGATCTCGACGTGGGCCGCCGGGTTGAGAGTGATGATCTGCTGGCTGATGGCGTCGTTGAGCGCCGCCCGCAGAGTGGCCTTGACATGCAGGCGCGTCGCCGGACCGGTCACGCGCCGAACCGCCGGCATGGCGTCGATCGCCTCCTTCATCGCCTTGCGGCGCGCACGATGTTCGGCGCCCTTCCACGGAACGGTGGCAAGCTCCGCGACCGCTGCTTTCCGCTGGGCGTTCTGCTCCAGGACCTCGGCGTTGGCGTCGGCGATGGCGGTGAACATGTCGCTGAGGTGGCTGACCCGGAGCCGGTCGAGACGGAGATGCCCGATGCGCGGCTTGAGGTGGATGCGGATGTCGGTCTCGTAGCGGCTGATGCCGGACTTGCGTATGCGCTTGGCGGCGAGCCACTGGTCCAGCCACTCGCCGACGGTGATCCGGCCGATGAGGTCCTGACCGGACCTCAGCCGCCGCCTCGTCTCCTCGACGTCGGGGAGTGGGGTCTTCTCCTCGCTGACTTCCGCCAGCATGGCCGCGATCAGGGCGACGCCTTCGGGGTCGTCCGACTCGGCCAGGCCGAGGAGGGCGCGTACGTGGTCGAGGTCCGCTTGGGCGGCCTTGAGCGTCTCGTAGCCGGCGCGGTTGAAGGCGCGGCGGGAGCCGTCCGGGCGGGGCGGGAGTTCCTGGCGTATGGAGTAGGAGCCGTGCTTCCGGGTGGTGAGCTTGGGGCAGCTCTTACCGAGGGGGCGGCCTGTTTTGGGGTCGCGGCAGTAGCAGCGGCGGTGCGTGGAGCCCTTCAAATGCTGTCCGTTCCGTTGGGGATGTCGGATGTGAGATAACTCAGATCGGGCGGCAACTGCCCGGACGGACCGAGAATGCGGCGGATGCGTTCGCGGCTGGCGTCTGAGCGTGCAATGGCTGTTTCGAGGCGGGCGATGGCTCGTTCGGCGGCTTGGCGAGCGTGCGCGCGGCTCTTGGGGTCGGTAGCGGACTGCGCATCGTTGTCGTAGTTCCGCATGTCGTTCCAGGCGTCGATGCTGAAGGCTTCGTGCCGCTGGTATTCGCGGAAGGTGCGGACAAGGGCTCTGTCCATGCCGTAGCCGGAGTCCCCGTCGAACCAACTCATGCCTTCCCAGGGGGAGACCGCGTCCTGGAGCGGGAGTCGTTGCACCTGGCTGACGTGTCCGAGCGGGAAGATCAACAGTGCTGGGTGCGTGCCGAGTGCTTCGGCGAGCACGATGACGTCGACGAGCGGCAGTATCGAGCGGCGTCCGGATTCCATGTTGGCGATGACGTTGCGGGGGATCGGGTGGCCGATCTCGGTGCAGACGTCAGCCAGTTCCTGTGCGCTCATGTCCCTCTCCTTCCTCCGCCGTCGAACCTCGGCCGCCACGGTCGCCATGACTTGGTCGGTCCACTCCGGTACGTCGTGGTCCTCCTCGTCCTCGTAGTCGTCGTCCGCGCTTCCATCGTCAGGATCAAGTTGTGTCACAGAGACGCAATTGAAGCTTCCCCGTTGACCTGGACACCTGGAGACTGGGACCTGGTCCCAGAGGAGTAGAGCCAGGTGAGCAACAAGCAGGGCAAACGGTACTCGGAGGAGTTCAAGCGTGATGCCGTCGCGCTGGCCCGATCCTCGAGCAAAA
>NZ_JAJSYW010000312.1:0-4525 GCF_036815005.1 Streptomyces sp. IBSBF 2435
TCGCCGATCACCGCGAGCCGGGCGCCGACCTCGGCCGTACCGTCCTCCTCGACCAGGATCTCCAGCAAGGTGCCGGCCACGGGCGAGGGGATCTCGGTGTCGACCTTGTCGGTCGAGACCTCCAGCAGCGGCTCGTCGGCCTCGACGCTCTCGCCGACCGCCTTGAGCCAGCGGGTGACGGTGCCCTCGGTCACGCTCTCGCCGAGCGCGGGCAGCACGACATCGGTGCCGGATGCGCCGGACGAGCCGGCGGTCGCCTCCGCGGTCGGGGCCGGAGCCGGGGCTTCGGTCTCGGTCGACGGAGCGGTCGGGGCCTCCTGGGCGGGCTGGGCCTCGGCCTCGGGTTCCGGCTCGGCCGCCGGGGCGGGGGTCGCGGCGGGTGCGCCGCCGCTGCCGTCGTCGATGATGGCCAGCTCGGCGCCGACCTCGACCGTCTCGTCCTCGGCGACCTTGATGGACGCGAGGGTGCCGGACGCCGGCGAGGGGATCTCGGTGTCGACCTTGTCGGTCGAGACCTCGAGCAGCGGCTCGTCGGCCTCGACGCGCTCACCTTCGGCCTTGAGCCAGCGGGTGACGGTGCCCTCGGTCACGCTCTCGCCGAGCGCCGGCAGGGTTACGGAAACCGCCATGGTTGCGGTTACTCCTCACGATCTGTGCGGATGGGTGGCGTGGTGGAGGGTGGACCTAGTCGTGCGAGTGCAGCGGCTTGCCCGCGAGGGCGAGGTGGGCCTCGCCCATGGCCTCGTTCTGCGTCGGGTGCGCGTGGATGAGCTGCGCGACCTCGGCGGGCAGCGCCTCCCAGTTGTAGATCAGCTGCGCTTCGCCGACCTGCTCGCCCATCCGGTCGCCGACCAGGTGGACGCCCACGACGGCACCGTCGCGGACCTGGACGAGCTTGATCTCGCCCGCGGTCTTGAGGATCTTGCTCTTGCCGTTGCCCGCCAGGTTGTACTTGAGCGTCACGACCTTGTCGGCGCCGTAGACCTCCTTGGCCTTGGCCTCGGTGATGCCCACGGACGCGACCTCCGGGTGGCAGTACGTCACCCGCGGCACACCGTCGTAGTCGATCGGCACGGCCTTGAGGCCGGCCAGCCGCTCCGCCACCAGGATGCCCTCGGCGAAACCGACGTGCGCGAGCTGGAGCGTGGGCACCAGGTCGCCGACGGCCGAGATGGTCGGCACGTTCGTCCGCATGTACTCGTCCACCAGGACGAAGCCGCGGTCCATCGCGACGCCCTGCTCCTCGTACCCGAGGTTCTGCGAGACCGGGCCGCGGCCGATCGCGACCAGCAGCACCTCGGCCTCGAAGGTCTTGCCGTCCGCCAGCGTCACCTTCACACCGTCGGCGGTGTACTCGGCGCTCTGGAAGAAGGTGCCCAGGTTGAACTTGATGCCGCGCTTGCGGAAGGCCCGCTCCAGCAGCTTCGAGCTGTTCTCGTCCTCGACCGGCACCAGGTGCGGCAGACCCTCGATGATGGTCACGTCGGTGCCGAAGGACTTCCACGCCGAGGCGAACTCGACGCCGATCACACCGCCGCCCAGCACGATCGCGGTCTGCGGGACCCGGTCGAGGGTCAGCGCGTGGTCCGAGGAGATGATCCGGTCGCCGTCGATGGACAGCCCTGGCAGCGAACGCGGTACGGAACCGGTCGCGAGCACCACGTGGCGGCCCTGGATCCGCTGTCCGTTCACATCGACCGAGGTCGGGGACGACAGCCGCCCCTCGCCCTCGATGTACGTCACCTTGCGCGAGGCCACCAGGCCCTGCAGGCCCTTGTAGAGGCCCGAGATCACGTCGTCCTTGTACTTGTGGACGGCGGCGATGTCGATGCCCTCGAAGGTGGCCTTCACGCCGAACTGCTCGCTCTCGCGAGCCTGGTCCGCGATCTCACCGGCGTGCAGCAGCGCCTTGGTGGGAATGCAGCCGTTGTGCAGACAGGTGCCCCCGAGCTTGTTCTTCTCGATCAGGGCGACGTCCAGTCCCAGCTGCGCAGCACGCAGCGCGGCTGCGTAGCCGCCACTGCCGCCGCCGAGGATCACTAGGTCGAAAACAGTGCTGGCGTCGTTCGCCACGTCACGTCCTCCATGCATGGGTTCGCCGGAGCCGGTCCACCATGACCGGGCGGCGGCTTTGGTTCGGCCGCTTTGTCTTAAAGGGGGCCCTGTCGTGCCGAGACAACATCTTCGCACTTCTCAGGGGCAAGCGGGCCACCGGGCCTGCCCGTGGGAACACCGCGTGCGGCCCCCGGCATGTCGCCGGGGGCCGCACGTGACACATCTCACCCGATCTTCACCGCCGGAGCGGCCGTCGCCCGATCAGAGCAGGTCGCCCTCGGCGGTCCGCCGGGCCAGCGCCACCAGGGTGCGTACGGCCGAGCCGGTGCCGCCCTTGGGGGTGTAGCCGAACGGGCCGCCCTCGTTGAAGGCCGGGCCCGCGATGTCCAGGTGCGCCCAGGTGATGCCCTCGCCGACGAATTCCCGCAGGAAGAGCCCGGCGACCAGGCCGCCGCCGGGGCGCGAGCCCATGTTGGCGATGTCCGCGGTCGGGGAGTCGAAGCTCTTGCGCAGCTGCTGCGGCAGCGGCATCGGCCAGGAGTCCTCGCCCTCGGCCAGCGCCGCGGTGTGCACGGCGGTACGGAAACCGTCGTCGTTCGCCATGATCCCGAACCGGCCGTCGCCCAGCGCCAGCACCATCGCACCGGTCAGCGTGGCCACGTCCACGATCGCGTCCGGGGCCTCCTCCGACGCCCTGGCCAGCGCGTCGGCCAGCACCAGGCGGCCTTCGGCGTCGGTGTTCAGCACCTCGACCGTCTTGCCGCTGTACATCTTCAGGACGTCGCCGGGGCGGGTCGCGCCGCCGCCTGGCATGTTCTCGGCCAGCGCCAGCCAGCCGGTCACATTGACCGCCAGGCCCAGCCGGGCCGCCGCCACGACCGCGGAGAAGACCGCCGCGGCCCCGCTCATGTCGCACTTCATCGTCTCGTTGTGCCCCGGGGGCTTGAGCGAGATGCCGCCCGAGTCGTACGTGATGCCCTTGCCGACGAAGGCCAGCGTCCGGGTGGCCTTGGCGTGCGAGTACGCCACCCGCACCAGCCGCGGCGGCGTCGCCGAGCCCTGCCCGACGCCCATGATGCCGCCGTAGCCGCCCTTGAGCAGCGCCTTCTCGTCCAGCACCTCGACCTTCAGGCCGTACTCCTTGGCCGCGGTCTGCACCGCGGCGGCGAAGGCCTTCGGGTTCAGGTCGTTCGGCGGGGTGTTGATCAGGTCGCGCGCCCGGTTGACCTCCTCGGCCACCGCGGTCGCCCGCTCCGCCGCCGCCTTGTACGCCTTGTCGCGCGGCTTGGCCCCCACCACGGCGACCTCACCGAGCGGGCCCTTGCCCGAGTCGGCCTGATACGCCGTGAACGCGTACGCGCCGAGCAAGGCGCCCACCGCGACCGCCTCGACCTGCGCCGGGTCGCCCGCGGGCAGCGCGAACGCCGCCTTCTTGGCTCCCGTCAGCGCCCGGGCGGCGGTGCCCGCGGCCTTGCGCAGCGCCTCGGGGTCGAACCCCGCACCCTCCTCAGGCGCGTCCCCCAGGCCCACCGCCACCACGACCGCGGCCTTTACGCCGTCCGGGGCGGGGAGCTTGGTCAGCTCGCCCTCGGCGCCGACCGCGCCGAGCGTCTCCAGCGTCGAGGCGAGCTTGCCGCCGAACGCGGCATCCACCGTTTCCGCCCCTGGGGCGAGCTGCGGGCCGCCCTTGGCGGCCTTGCTCACCCCCACGACGACGGCGTCCGCGCGCAGCGCTGCGGCGGCGGAGGTACTGAGTGTCAGAGCTGTCACGGTGGCTTAGGTCCTATTCGGTCGAGGTCCTTGTCGAAGGCCGGTGGATGGCCCGGCCGGGCCGTGCCCGCATCGTATTCCGCCACATCCTCGGGGCGTCCGCGGTGCCCATCGGCTGCGCCGAGCCTACGCTGAGCCCCTGCGGGGTGCGACGTAGTCGGCAGGTCCCCACCCGTGGGTTGTGCCCGCGCCTGGCGGCGCGGGGCGTCTTCCCCTGGGTTTCGCCTGGAGGCACCTTCGCTCGCCCGCGCAGGTAGGAGTCCGGCGAACGGTCCGCCTGTGGGGGCCCTGGAGCGTCGGCGACAGCACGGCCGCGGGTGACGGTGTGCCCGGGCAGGTCGATCAGGCGCCTTCCGGGGAGGGTGCGGCGGGCGGTGCCCCCGGACTGCCCCCCACTTCTCCCGCCCACGGGTCTGCGGACGCCGATGGCGGCGGCGGGGACGATCCTGGGGTGTCCGCGCAGGACTGCCCCGCAGGAACGTTCGCGCAGAGCCGAGTGCGCGGTCCGAGGAGGTACCCCCGGAGCGGCACCGACCCCACCCACCACCGGAACCCGCACCCGAAAAAACCTTCCCCCAGCGCCACCCCTGGGGGTACCCCCAGGGGCGGGCGGGCGGAGAAAACCGATCAACGCAGCCCGAGCACAAGAAACGCAGCCGTACCCCCCACTTCGGCAACCGCCCCGAACACATCCCCCGTC
>NZ_JAJSYW010000313.1:0-4486 GCF_036815005.1 Streptomyces sp. IBSBF 2435
GGGGAACTGCCAGACCCCCCGTCCCCGGCGAAGCGCACCCACCGACGCAGTCGGCACCCCAGCCCCGCGCCAGCGGGAAGCGCAGCGGCACCCCCGAGCCCGCGCCGGCGGAGGGGTGGGGCCGGAGGACCCAGAGAGCCGGGCCAGGCCGGTGGACGGTACTGTTCGGCGCGTGAGTGGCATCGAGCTCGACGACTTCGGCTCCCTCGTGGAGCGCCCCGACGCAAGCCCGCGGCGCGACTCGGCGGAGAGGTGGCAGGCCCTCGTACGGCCCGCCGAGGGCCTGGGAAAGACCGCGGAGTTGGCGGACTGGCTGGCCGCCGTACAGGGCGTCGTGCCGGTACGCCCCCTCACGTCCCCCCGCGTGCTGCTCTTCGCCGCCGACCACGGCATCGCGGAACGCGACGTCTCGGCCAGAAAGCCCGGCACGGCAAGCGCTCTGGCGCGGGCCGCGATCGACGGCACGGCCCCGGTGAACGTGATCGCCCGCCGGTTCGGCGTACCGGTCGACGTCATCGACATGGCGCTGGACTGCGATCCGGCGGACCTGCCCGGCGAGGTGACGGCGTATCGGGTGCGCCGCGGCTCGGGGCGTATCGACGTCGAGGACGCGCTGACCCGGGAGGAGGCCGAGCAGGCCTTCCGTACCGGGATGGACCTGGCGGACCGGCACGCGGACGCCGGCACCGACCTGGTGCTGCTCGGCGACCTGAGCGTCGGCGGTACGACCCCGGCCGCCGTGCTGATCGCCGCGCTGTGCGGCACCGACGCTTCCGTGGTCACCGGCCGCGGCTCCGGCATCGACGACCTGGCCTGGATGCGCAAGTGCGCCGCGATCCGGGACGCGCTGCGCCGGGCGCGCCCGGTGCTGGGCGACCAGATCGCGCTGCTCGCCACCGTCGGCGGCGCCGACTACGCCGCGATGACCGGCTTCCTGCTCCAGGCGGCGGTACGCAAGCTGCCGGTGGTGCTCGACGGAGTCGTCGGCGCGGCGTGCGCGCTGGTCGGCCAGCGCGTCGCCTTCCGGGCGCCGGACTGGTGGCTGGCCGGGCACGCCACCGGCGAGCCGGGCCAGGCCAAGGCGCTGGACCGGATCTCGCTCGACCCGCTGCTCGACCACGGCATCCGGGTGGGCGGCGGCGTCGGCGCACTGCTCGCACTGCCGCTGCTCCAGGCTGCGGCGGCCCTGTCGGCCGAACTCCCCCCGGAAGCGGGAACCGTGGAGGAGGCGGCCGGGGAAGCCGCCGAGGAGCCCTCGGAGGAGGCCGCGGAGGCGTAGCCCCCACGCTTTCCCGACACGCCGGGGCGTAATGCCGTAAATCAGACAATACGCCCTATGCTTCCCAGGCATGGGAACCGGCAGCGCGGGGGCCGGCCGTGGTCCACGGCCAGGACGTCGCCTGGCGCCGCGCGCCGCGCTGTTCACCGTCTGGTACCTGCGTGCCGTGGCAGCGCTGAATTTCCTCGGCGCCTTCTGGGTGTCCTTCGGTGCCGACATCCGGCGGCACAATGCGCAGGACTACTTCACCCCGTATCTCCTGACGGCGGGTTACACCTCGGGCGCCGTCGCCCTCTTCCTCGCCGTCACCATGCGACGCCGCAAGCGGGCCGCCTGGATCCTCAACCTCGTGCTGTGCAGCCTGTTCTTCGCCGCACTGGCGCTGAGCATGGTGTGGCCCGACATCTACGAGCACGCCCAGAACTGGTTGTCGCTCGCGCTGACCGGCGCCCTCCTGGCCGCACTGCTCGTCGGGCGGCGCCAATTCCGCGCCAAGGGCGACCCCGGCAACCCGCGGCATGCCGCGATGGTCGCCGCCGTCGGCCTCGTCCTGGCAGCGCTCATCGGCACGGCCCTGGTCTCGGCGACCAACTCCCAGCACACCGCCACCTTCGGCGACAGCTTCGGGTACGCCCTGCTGCGGCTGGTCTCGCTGGTCCCGGACGACAGCGCCTTCATGACCATCTCCACCCCCGGCTGGGTGGACGTGGCGATCAACGTCATGAGCACCCTGCTCTTCCTCCTGGTCCTCTTCGTCGCCTTCCGCTCCCCGCGCGGCACGGCCTTGCTGTGCACCGAGGACGACGCGCGGCTGCGCACCCTGCTCGACAAGTACGGCGAGCGCGACTCCCTCGGCTATTTCGCGCTGCGCCGCGACAAGAGCGTGATCTGGTCGCCGAGCGGCAAGTCCGCCATCGCCTACCGGGTGCTCGGCGGGGTCTCGCTCGCGTCGGGCGACCCGATCGGCGACCCCGAGGCCTGGCCCGGCGCCATCGACGCGTGGCTGAACGAGGCCAGGGACCACGCATGGGTGCCGGCCGTGGTGGGCGCCAGCCAGGAGGCCGGCACCGTCTACGCCCGGCACGGCCTCGACGCGCTCGAACTCGGCGACGAGGCCATCGTGGAGACCGCCGGCTTCAGCCTCGACGGCCGCGCGATGCGTTCGGTCAGGCAGGCGCACAACCGGGTCGGGCGGTCCGGCTGCGCCGTACGCGTCAGGCGGCACGCCGACATCCCGCCGGCCGAGCTGGCCGCGCTGCTGGAACGCGCTGACGACTGGCGCGACGGGCAGACGGAACGCGGCTTCTCCATGGCGCTCGGGCGGCTCGGCGACCCCGCGGACGGGCAGTGCGTGATGGTCGAGTGCGCGGACGCCGAGGGCAGGCCGCGGGCGCTGCTGAGCTTTGTGCCGTGGGGGCCGCACGGCCTGTCGCTCGACCTCATGCGGCGCGACCGCGGCTCGGACAACGGCCTGATCGAGTTCATGGTCATCGAGCTGATCCAGCGGGCCGGCGAGCTGGGGGTCCAGCAGATCTCGCTGAACTTCGCAATGTTCAGGTCGGTCTTCGAACGCGGCTCGCGGCTCGGCGCCGGTCCTGTGCTGCGGCTGTGGTACTCGCTGCTGACGTTCTTCTCACGCTGGTGGCAGATCGAGTCGCTCTACCGCGCCAACGCCAAATTCCGGCCGATCTGGGAGCCCCGCTATGTCCTCTTCGGCAAGTCGAGCGAGCTCCCGCGGATCGGTCTCGCCGGCGCCCGCGCGGAGGGCTTCCTGGGCGTACCCCGGCTTCCCGCGCCGCTCGGGCGGCGGCAGCCGCGGTGAGGCCCGCTCGGGCCGTGGCGGGGGCGGTGACGGCCGCCGGGGCGGGCGGAGGCACGGGGTGATGCGGCTGTTCGCCGAATTAGCGGCGGTGCTCGGTGACGCGGGGCGGGAGCTGCGGGCACGCGGGGCGCGGGCCGTCCCGGTCACCCTCACCGCCTGCGCCGGCATCCTCGTGCTGCAACTGCTCCAGCACCGGCGCGGCACCAGCGGCTGGGTCGAGCGGCTCGGCGGTGTCTACGCCAGCCTGCCCTGGTGGCAGGCGCTGCTGCGTACGCCCCTGTCGGTCTTCCTGCCCGATCCCTCGCTGCCGATGTGGGGGCTGGTCCTCCAGGTCGTGGTTGTCTTCGGCATCGCGGAGATCACGGTGGGGCCGCGCCGCACCCTCGCGGTCGGCCTGCTCGCCACCCTGGCCGGCACCTGCTTCGCCCGCTATTCGCTGTGGGCGGGACCGCACTGGCCCTTCGGCCTGCCCGCGCACGACCTCCTGGTCCGCGACACCGGGCCGTCCGCGGCGGTCGTCGCGCTCGGCGTCCACGTGGCGCTGCGCTACCGGGCGTGGTGGACGACCTCCGCGATCGTCCTCGCGATGGTGGTCGAGGTCGTCTCGCTGCCCAACCTGGCCGGTTACGAGCATCTGGCGGGCGTGGCCCTGGTCCTCTCCCTCTCCGCCTGCGCCCCCGTCCGATCCCCCGGGACCCGGCCCGGGGCGGCGGGGCTCTGAGCCGGACTCTGACGGCGGGCTTCGCAAGCGGGGCGGATAGCCTCGCGCGGTGAGTGATGACAGCCTTCCCCCCGCTTCGGCCGGGGACGCCCTGCGGTTCGCCTTCGGCACGCTCACCGTCGTGCCCGTGCGGCTCACCCGGTGGGACCGGGGCGCGGCTCGCGGCGGCATGCTCGCCGCTCCGCTCGTCGGGGTCGTCGTCGGGCTGGCCGCCGCCATATGCGGCGGGCTGCTCGCGGCGCTCGGCGCGGGGCCGCTGCTCGCGGCGGTCGGCGCGGTGGCGGTGCCCGCCGTCCTCACACGCGGCCTGCACCTCGACGGGCTCGCCGACACCGCGGACGGGCTCGGCTCCGGCAAGGGGGCGGAGGACGCGCTGCGGATCATGAAGCAGTCGGACATCGGGCCGTTCGGGGTCGTCGTCCTGGTCTTCGCGCTGCTCGCGCAGGCCGCGTCCGCCGCGGCCTGTTACGGGCACGGGTGGGTCTACGGCGGTGCGGCCGCCGTGCTTTCCGCGGTGGCCGCGCGGGCGGCTCTGGTCGTGGCGTGCCGGCGCGGGGTGCCGGCGGCGCGGTCCGGCGGGCTCGGGGCGGCTGTCGCCGGGGTGGTGCCGGGGTGGCTGGCGGCGGTGGTGGTTGGCGTCTGTGCGGGGTTCGCTGCCGCGGGG
>NZ_JAJSYW010000314.1:0-4447 GCF_036815005.1 Streptomyces sp. IBSBF 2435
GGGAAACGCCCGGTTACATTCCGAACCCGGAAGCTAAGCCTTTCAGCGCCGATGGTACTGCAGGGGGGACCCTGTGGGAGAGTAGGACACCGCCGAACAATTATTGATGGAGCGTCAGCCCCCGTGCTTTGCACGGGGGCTGACGCTTTTTTGCGTTGATAGCCGCGCGGCCGTCTCGCGCGGCGGGTCTGGTCGACCAGCGTGGCCGTCGCCCGGTCGAGCAGGTCGCACAGGGCCGCGTGCTCGGCGGAGCTGATGGTGTCGGACAGCTGCCGTTCCAGGACGTTGATCTCCTGGTGGGCGTGGTCGAGCTGGGCGGTGCCGGCCGCGGTGAGGCGGGCGACCAGGACCTTCGCGTGCATCGGGGACGCCTCGCGGTGGATCAGGTCCTTGTTCTGCAAGGTGGCTGGAGGTCGAACCGATGCGGGGCCGCGGCGGGTCGGCCCCGGCCGAGGAACTGTTCACGGTCAGGGACTCCCTGCACCGCCTGGCCGAGGACATCGCCGTGTCCTACCGCACGGTGGAGGGCGCCCGCTGGGCCGCGTCGAAGTGGCCGGCCGAGCACCGGGTGAAGGGGGTGTCGTTCACGATCCACCGGACGCCGGCCGGTATCTCCGACCCGGAGGAGCGATTCGCCGCGGTGCTCACCCCGCCCGAGGGCACTGCCCGGTGGACACCGGACGAGGCCAGCCGGCGGGTCGGGCGCCAGGTCGCCAAACCAGTCACCCCGCAGGAGAAGATCAGCGCGATCCACACGCTGGCGAAGGACGATGAGGTCGCCGCGGCGGTCACCGGCGACCTGCTGCGGCGACCGTCGGTGGTCGCGCAGGTCAGGGACGAGGACAAGGTCCGTGCGGTGGCCGAACTGACCCGCGAGGACCAGGTCGCGGCCGCGGTCGCCCCGGGTTTCCTGCGACGCCCGGCCGGTGGCAGTTCGGGCGCACCGGTATCCAAATCACCGCCTCGCCGTGGGCGCCGCCAGGCGTGGCGCGACAGCGCCCTGCCCCCGCACTCAGGTGCCGGGAGCACGGCACTGCCGCGCGGTCGGGCGGCTCCGGGCCGCCGGGGCTTCGGAAGCAGGCACTCAGGGGCAGACGGGCACCACAGCCGAGTTGGAGCCGGTGTAAACGAGTGCGTCGGGTAGCCACTCGCCGGCTGAGCCGTCGTTGTCGAGCGTGAGCCGGTCCCAGTAGTTCTCCGTGCCGTAGGGACCGGTGACGTAGGTGCCCGTGCGGTAGCAGGTGATCTCCACCTTGTTGCCCGGCGCTATGTACTCGGCGGTTGCGTTGTTGTCACCCGGCCCGGTGCGGACAGCGAGGGTGTTGGACCCGATGGTGGTTCCGGGGACCGCCGCGCAGCGCGGAACGATGGGGGAGTTGGAGCCGGTGTAGACGTCCGCGTCCGGCACGAAGTGCCCAGGGTCGCCGACCGACAGCATGTCCCAGACGTTCTCCGACCCATATGGACCGGAAACGGTGTCGCCGATCAGGTAGCAGGAGATCCAGATGTCGGTGCCGTTGTTGAGCCCGTAAGTCGTGCTGGAATTGTAGGGGGCCATGGCCACGGGCGTGTAGTCGACGATGGTGTGCACGGCAGCAGCGCTTGCGGTGGTCGTGCTCAGGATGCCGGCGGTCAGGCTTCCGGTCACGAGGACGCCGGCGGCGGCCAGCGTGCGGATGTGGCGGGCGGGCTTCCAGAACCTGAGCAGTCTGGTGATCACGACGGGTTGCCTCCTGTAGGGGTGGGCCGATTGCGGACGCTGCGCAGTGGGTGCCCGCAACTTCGGCCGCGTTGCTGGATAGATCTGTTGTAGGTGCGGGGAACTTCGCCAGCCGTGACGTTCCGCGCTGTCAATCGCCGTGCAACGGCCGTTGTGACTTCCCTGCGGGAGTGCTAAGAGCCGCGGATCTCGGGCCACTCCTAATACGTCATGCATCGCATCGGAATGTCCGGAAAACCTCTCACCGCTGGGAGGAAGTGGGACCACAGTGAGGGGTCCCAGGTTGCCCGGGCGGGATGGCGCTCATCCGGGGGGATCATGGCGCGAACGGCGGCCGTGCCAGCGTTCATCGGCTGGACGGCCTGGCAGGTACAGGCAGGCTGGCTCTTGAGGGCACATCGTGTATGCCATGCCGATCCGGTGCTGCACCGGGTGACAGGATTCGCCCGTGTCTACAGCGAGGGTCGGATCCACGCGGGAGGTGTGTCGTCCAGCTCCGTGTCGCGGTGGGAGACGGGCCGGGTGCCGGTGACCGCCGCGGCCGTCCGTCGCTACGAGGATGTCCTTGGTCTGAGCCCGCATCGTCTGCTGGCGCCGATCCAGACCATCGCCCGTCATGAGGGGGGGCCGACGGCGGATCTGTTCTTGCGCGGGGGTGAGGGTACTCGACCTCTTGAGGCGTCTGTGGCCACGCCGGAGCCGCTGCTTGACCGTGTGCTGGACAGCGGCGTGCTCACGGGCACTGACTGGGACGACTTGACGCGATGGGCGGCTTACGGCAGCGGGCGTGTCTCCCCGGGCCGGGTTCGGCACTTGGTCGCTCGGCGCCTGCTGGAGGAGACCTTAGTGGCCAGCGGCGTCTCGTGGATGCGCCGTTTCGAGGCCTTGAATCGGCTGCTCGCCGATCCCTTGTGGGGGCCGGAGACCATTGCCGCATGTACCGAGATCGCGGAGCAGCCCGAGCATGCCGGCCTGATCGAGGTGGTCTGCGCGCTGGATGCCAGCCCCCATCCAGACGCTGGGCGAGGGGTGCTGCGTCAACTCACCGACCCCACCACCGCTGACACGCAGTACGGCGCCCTGCTGGCCGCCGCGCGCAAGGTCCGGAAGCACCACTTCACCGCCAGCCAGACGCGGACCTTGGTGGAGGTGGTGGACGGGGTGCTGACCGGACCGCGCTTGACCCATTCGTCGTCGATCACTGAGGCCGCAACGGTTCTCCTGCACCGATTACCGCTTTCCGCTGCCTATGCTGCGCGACTGACCGCTTCGGCCGCCGAGCAGGGGCCGACCGCCCGTTCCATCGTGACGCACGGCTCGATCGCTGACCCTTCTACTGCAGCGGTCACCGTCGCCCGGGTTCTGGCCCGGCTGGACGATGACACCCCGGCGCATCCCGCCGACGTTCTGGACGCCCTCGTCGACGACCTGCTGCACCACCCGATCGCAGACGCACGTCTCTACGCGGCGATGATGCTGAACGCCAGCCCGTACGGTGCACGGATCGCCGCGGCCCTGGCCGCGGAGCTGAGGCGGCCGGAGACCGCGCGCTCGGAGGCGCGCGCGGTTCCGCTTCTGCACGCCCTGCGCGTCCTGGGCGGGCCCGGCCAGCGTGCTCGGGTCGCCGAACTTACACTGGCCCCCGGCTTGCCCAAGACCGTCTCGATCGCGGCCGTCCACGCCTTGGCGCACATCGAGGGACACAGCCCGGAGAGCTACTGGCGCGCGGTCTTCCACCAGAACCTGGGAGCCGCGCACGGAGCTGCTGAGCAGCATCATGTCCTCAAGCGCCTTGTGTACGGCTTCGCGATGGCCGGAGAGCTCGACCTGCTCATGCGCCTGGTTGCCGAGCAGCGTCCGCGCGCCGTTCGCGCCGCACATTTCTCCCAGTGGTGGACGAGCCTGGACCGTCACGTTCGTGACAGCGCTCGCCACTAGTCCTCCTTCGGCGAGCTCAACTCCGAGGCGCGGCGAAGCCGGCTGCGGTCCGTTTGCACACCGCCTGCTCGTCTCGCTCTCGCCGCAGCCTCTGGAACTGGTCATGCAGAGCGGCCCAGGCCGAGGGCGACTTCGGTTCGCTGACCTCGGTGCCGTCCCACCGTGGGCCGGGTAGGAAGAGGGCGTCGCAGCGCTTGGCCAGGTCGCGTTCGTCGTCTGCGAGCAGCCACCAGGTGGCGTTCTCGGGGTAGGCGAGTTCACTGTCGGCGTCCAGGTGCGTGATCTGGTCGTGGGCGTGCAGGTGGGCCAGTCGCACGCCCCACCAGCGGCTGCTCTGGTGGCTGAGCGACTGGGGCCGCGGGCGAAGTCGTACGCGCACGGGTCGTCCTCCCCAAGCCGTTCGAATCCTGACCTGGCAGAACACCCCATGGACCTTTGGGAACAGGCACTTATGCGGGGGCTTTCGGTGCTGGCGTACAGCAGCAGTCTGCTGAGCCGGACGCATCCCGCGCGGCTGGCGGGCGCCGGGTGTTGGAGCTGCTGGCCGCGGGGCGTGTCCGGGTCGGTCTCGGGGCCGGGTTCCCGCTCGACGGCGTCGCCGGCGCTGTCGCCGGCCTTGCGGCCGGGGTAGCGGCTCCCGGTAAGACGCTGCTGCGGGTGGCCTGACCGGCCCCCGGGGCCCGGTCGCGGGGCCTGGCCGGGGTGAGGTCAGGGCAGGCGGCGCACGCTTTGGCGGAGGACCGTGTGGGTGCCCAGGAGGTGGCGGGACTGGGTGGTGCTGCGGGGGGC
>NZ_JAJSYW010000315.1:0-4349 GCF_036815005.1 Streptomyces sp. IBSBF 2435
CCTGCGAACCGGTCACCCCGACCTCGCCACCCGCATCGACACCGTCACCCGGCACGCCGATCACCTCCGCGCCCCCAGCGCCGGCGCCGCCCCCGCTTCGTGAACCCCGCCCCGCGACCGGGCGGACGGCGGATTCACGACGCGGGCGCCGGCAAGGGGCGGTCGAGCAGGAAGGCCCGCAGCAGGGCGGTGTAGAGGGCGGGTCGGCTGTGGGAGATGGCGTGGCCCGCGCCCTTGATGCGGACCATGCGGGAGTCCGGGAGGGTCTGCCGGTATTCCTGGGTCACGGCGGGTTTGATGAAGTCGCACTCCCCCCTCATGACCAGCGAGGGGACGTGGACCGCACGCAGCCGGGGGCGCGGGTCGGGGAGCTGCTCGAAGTCCTTGACGGTCATCTGGTTGCTGTAGAAACCCTGCGGGTTGGAGTGCGCCTCGGTGGGCTCCGTGCCCGCGCACGAGGTGGTGTCCTTGCCGAGCAGGGCCAACTCGTGCATCCAGTGGTCGAGTTCGCCGTCGCCTACCAGGGCGTGCGCGGCCCGCGGGTTGACCTGGAGGAGCAGGGCGGCGGCGATCAGCCGCGGCTTGCTGTTGAGCCGGTCACGGGCCGAGCGCTCGGCCGGCGTCAGGTGGTCCCAGGGGTCTCCCGCCGCCGGGCCGGGGTATTCACGGCCCCACAGCGCGCCCGGCGAGGTGAAGACGGCTTTGGCGACGTGCGTGCTGTGCGCCAGCAGGTACTGGGCGGCCAGCGAACCGCCCCACGACTGGCCGACGAGGATGATCCGGTCCGCGCCGATCGTGCGGCGGATCGCGTCGAGGTCCGCGACCTGGCGGGCCACGGTGTACTGGGTGATGTCGGAGAGCCGGGTGGAGCGTCCGGCGCCCACCTGGTCGTACGAGTAGACGTCGAAGCCGTCCGCGGCCAGTTCCCTGCCGCCGGCGGGAATGCCCTCGGCCGGGGTGCCGGGGCCGCCGTGCAGGAATACGACCGGGGTCGGCCTCGGGGTGCCGGCGGCGGGCGCGTGCGCATAGGCGATCCGCGAGCCGGTCGGCAGGTTCCAGAAGCTGACGCCCGGCGGGACCGGGAGCGCGGCGGAGGTCGGCATCGGACGGAGGACCGTACCGGCGGCGAGCGCCGCGACGGCGAGCAGCAGCACGCCGGTGAGCGCGCAGGTCGCCCGCAGGCCGCCCTTGCCGAGCAGGGCGAACGCCCCGCGGCCGAGCAGCGCGGCCGTCGCCGCGGCGACGGCCAGGCCGCACAGGGCGAGCAGCGGAACGCTCGCGGTGGCGAACGCCGCCGCGACGAGGCCGGCCGCCGCGGCAGCGGGTGTCAGCACGACCGTGCCGATGAGGAGGACGCCGCCGAGTACGCGGCGGGCGGGCGGGGGAAGCGCGGGAAGTCTCTGTGCCATGCCACTGACGCTAGGTACGCCCCGGCCACTTGGTCGTCGTGCGCCCGGACGAGCCGTCAGCGCCGGAATCCGCTGGTCGGCGGGGTGCCGGACCCCGCCGCACGGCGGGGGTCCGCCTCGCACGCGGCGCTGCCGGCCGGTGGTTCAGCCGGCTCCTGGGCGGACCAGACCCGTCTCGTACGCGGCGATCGTCGCCTGGACCCGGTCGCGTACGCCCAGCTTGCCGAGGACCACCGCGACGTGGTCCTTGACGGTGGCCGGACTGATGCCCAGCGCCGCGGCGATCTCCGCGTTGGCCAGACCGCGCGCGACGTGCCGCAGGACCTCGGTCTCGCGCGGGGTGAGCCGTGCCAGCCGCGCCGCGTCGGTTCGCAAGGGCGGCCCGGCGGCGTACCGCGCGATCAGCCGTCCGGTCACCGCGGGGTCGAGCAGGGCGGCCCCGCCGGCGACCACCCGTACGGCGTCGACGACCCGTTCCGGCTCGGCGTCCTTCAGCAGGAAGCCGACGGCCCCGGCGCGCAGCGCAGCGAACACGTACTCGTCGAGGTCGAAGGTGGTGAGGACGATGACGCGGGTGGCGGGGGCTCCCGCGGTGATCCGGGCGGTGGCGGCCAGGCCGCCGGCGCCGGGCATCCTGATGTCCATCAGTGCGACGTCCGGGCGCAGTTCCAGGGCGAGCGCCACGGCCGACTCCCCGTCGGCGGCCTGGCCGACGACGGACAGGCCGGGCTCCGCGTCGACGATCGCCGCGATGCCCGCGCGTACGACCGCCTGGTCGTCGGCGACCGTCACCCTGATCGCGATAGGAACACCTCCGGCAGCCACACGCGTACCGCGTCGTCGTCGGTCCTGGTGAGCGTACCGCCCACGGCGTCGGCCGCCGCCCGCACGTGCCGCAGGGCGCCGGGGCCCGCGGGCGGCGGCGCGGTGAGTTCGACGCCCGCGTCCAGGCGGAGCACGGTGAGCGTCACGCCCTCGGCGAGCAGCAGCGCCGCGATCCGGTACGCGGCCACCCCCACGACGACAGGCACCGCCCGGTGGGGGCCGCGGTAGCGGACGGTCGCGCCGTACCGGGTGGCCAGCGCGGCGATCCCGGCGACGGTGGGCGGCGGGGCGGTCGCGCCGTCCCGGTCGCGCAGGCCGCCGAGGAGTTCGCGGAGCGCGCCGAGGCCTTCGCGTGCTTCGCGCAGGACGGCGTCGAGCCGTCCGGCGTCGGCCGCGGCGGCCACGTTCGCCGCGTGCCGCCGGGCGGTATGCAGCAGGCCCGCGGCGATCCGCCGGCGCTGGTCGCGTACGGCGGCGTCGGAGTCCCGTTCGAGCAGTGCCCGCCCCCGCGCGGCAGCGGCCCCGCGCCGCTCCCGCCGCCGGGCGGTGGCCAGGCCCAGCCGCCACAGCGCGAACGACGGCACCGCCAGCAGCCCGGTCAGCGCCGCCCAGGCCGCCGCCCTGCTGCCGGTGATGCCGCCCGCGCTGGCCAGCGCCAGCCCGCCGGTCGCGGCCACCGCCACCGGCGCCACCAGGCCGCGCCGCACCGCCAGATAGGCGCCCGCGCTGTAGACGAACGTCAGCTCGACCCACCAGTAGACCAGGAAGATGTCGCTGACCGGCGGCGATGTCCACCCCGCCCGATCGCACCCCCACCACAGCAGCAGCGCCGACAGGACCGCCGCCAGCCCCACGCCGGGCGCCCGCGACCGCCACCCCAACGGCACCGCGTGCAGCCCGGACAGCACCACCACGGGCACGCTCGGCAGCACACCGCGAAAGGAGTCGGGCACGTCGTCCGACAGCAGACTGGCCCCGAGCGACAGCGCGACGGCGAGGACGACCAGCGCCCAGTCGAGCGCGGTGGGCCCGCGCCAGAGGGGGCGGCGCGGGCCGGGCGGGGCCGGTGGCCGCCGCAGCGGCCCGCGGCCGGAAGCCCCGGGCGGGTCCGGGGGCAAGGGGAGTTCGGCCCGGACGGTCCAGCCGGAGCCGGTGGGGCCGTAGCTGAGGATGCCGCCGGCGGCGGCGACGGTGGTGCGCAGGCCCGGCAGGCCGTGGCCGGTGCCGAGGTGGGGTTCCGGCGTGCTGCCGCCGCTGTCGCTGACGGTGACGGTGAGCAGCTCGGGGGCGGCGTCGACGGCGATACGTATCGCGGAACCGCGGGCGTAGCGCGCCGTGTTGGTCAGGGCCTCGCGCACGACGCGGTGGGCGAGGGCGGCGGTCGGCGCGGGGACGGCGGTCGCGGTGGTGCGGTAGCGGGCGCCGGACTCGGCGGCCAGGGCGCCGATGCCGGCGAGCGTGGCGGCGCTGTCGGGATCCGAGCCGTCGTCGCCGCTTCCGCTGCCGCCGCGGTCGGTGAGGAGGTCGAGCTCCGTCATCGCCCGGCGGGCGGCGGTGGCCGCGTGGCGCAGTGCGGCGGCAGTGCACTCGGGGTCGGCGAGGCGTTGCGCCGCCGCGGCGGAGACGACGATCGCGGTGAGGCGGTGGGCGGCCACGTCGTGCAGTTCGACGGCGAGCCGGTCCCGTTCGGCGAGCGCGGCGAACCGCGGGATCGCGGCAGCGCCCGTACGGTACGCGGCCAGCGCGGACCGCTCGGCGCGCCTGCGTCGCCGGGACCGGCCCAGGACCCAGGCGACGGCTGCGGCGCCCGCGGCCACCAGCGCGGTCCCCGCGACATTCCACGGCCGCAGGCCCACCACCGCGCCGGTCGCGGTGGCCGCCAGAACGGCCAGTGCCGACCCCGCGGCGGCGAGACCCGCGGTGCGCCGGAGCGCCAGCGCGTACAGCGCGAGCAGCACGGCGGCGGACGCGGCGACAGCGCCGGCCGTACCGAGCGGCACGGCGGTCACCGTCCCGGCCGGTACGCGTACGGACCCGCCGCGCGGCGCACCTCGTCCCCTGTCCCCCGTGGCATGGCGGCAGGATAACGGCCGGGGCGCGCCCCGGCCGTTATCC
>NZ_JAJSYW010000316.1:0-4533 GCF_036815005.1 Streptomyces sp. IBSBF 2435
CGGTCGTGAGGGCGCGGTGCCCGTCGCGGGCACGCTGCGGCGCGGCGAAGGATCCCTGCACCAGATGATCACCGCGGTCGCCCAGGTGTACGCCCAGGGCGTGGCCGTGGACTGGACGACCACGTTCCCGGACTCCGGCGCGCGCCGCGTCCAGCTCCCGACCTATGCCTTCCAGCATCAGCGCTTCTGGCCGCAGAGCGCCGGCGGGGCGACCGACGTCGGCGCCGCCGGGCTCACGGCAGCGGAGCATCCGTTGCTGGGGGCGATGCTGTCGTTGCCGCAGAACGACGAGGTGGTCTTCACCAGCAGGCTGTCGGTGCGAACGCATCCCTGGCTGGCAGACCACACTGTGCGCGACGCGGTGGTCTTCCCCGGCACCGGGTACGTGGAGCTGGCGATCCGCGCGGCCGACAGCGTCGGCTGCGACCGGCTCGACGAGCTCGTCCTTGAGGCGCCGCTCGTGCTGCCTGCTTCAGGTGGCGCGCAGGTGCAGGTGGTGGCCGGGGCGGACGACGCGGAACGGTACAGCGTCACGGTGTATGCGCGGGTGGACGGCGAGGAGACCTGGACTCGCCACGCGACCGGTGTCGTGAGCGCGTCTGCCGCCGACGACCGGGCCGATGACGCGTTCGAACCGCTCACCCGGGAATGGCCCGCCGCGGACGCCGCACCGCTGGAGACCGGGCAGTTCTACCAGCAGCTGGCCGACGACGGATTCCTGCGCTACGGCCCGGTGTTCCAGGGGCTGCGCAAGGCATGGCGGAGCGGGGACCGGATCCTTGCCGAGGTTGAGCTGCCGGAGTCCGCCCGCGCTTCGGCGGAGTCGTTCGGCATCCATCCGGCGCTGCTGGACGCGGCACTGCACACCACGGTCTTCGCCGGTCTCGACGCAGCCGAGCAGGGCGGCTTGCCGTTCAGCTTCACCGGCGTACGGCTGCGCGCCTCGGGTGCGTCGCGGCTGCGGGTCGTACTCACCCGGACCGGCCCGGACCAGGTCGCCGTCGCGGTCGCGGACAGCGCCGGCGCTCCTGTGCTGTCGATCGGGTCGCTGGCCGTGCGGGCGTTCGCCTCGGACAGCTTGACGGCCGGCGCCGGCGATGGGGCCGTGTTGCGGACGCAGTGGCTCGAGACCGGGCTCGGCGCGGGCGACCCGATGGACGACTGGGTCACCGTCGCCCCCCATGGCGCGGAGCACGCCGACCTGAGCGCGGTCGGTGCCGCGCTCGACAAGGGAAGGCCGGCGCCGGGAGCGGTCGTGCTGGCCGTGGCCGGCGGACCGGACTCGGTCGTTCGGTCCACGCACGAGCTCACCGGCTGGGTGCTGCGGCAGTTGCAGCACTGGCTGGGCGAGGCGAGGTTCGCGTCGATCCCGCTGGTGGTGTCGACCCGGGGCGCGGTGTCCGTGCATGCGGGCGAGCCGGTGACCGACCTGGCCGCGGCCGCGGTGTGGGGCCTCGTGCGGTCGGCGCAGTCGGAGAACCCGGACCGGATCGTGCTGGTCGACACCGGCACCGACGCGGACGCCGGCACCGGGCTCGACGCAGGTGCGCTGGGCGCGATCCTGGCGTCAGGCGAGCCGCAGTGGGCGGTACGCGGCGTGCGGTTGCACACCGCGCGGCTCGTCCGGGCCCGGCCGGCCGACGAACTGGTCGCACCGGCAGACGTGCCCTGGCGGCTGGACTCCACGGACAAGGGCATGTTTGAGAACCTGGTGCTCGCGCCGGCTCCCGAGTCGGCCGGTCCGCTCGCCCACGGGCAGGTTCGCGTCCAGGTCCACGCGGCGGGCCTCAACTTCCGCGATGTGCTCAACGCGCTCGACATGGTCAGCGACGTGCGCGCGACGGGCCCGCTGGGCAGTGAGGTCGCGGGTGTCGTCACGGAGGTCGGCCCCGGTGCGCCGGACCTGCGGCCCGGCGACCGGGTCATGGGCCTGGCGTTCGGCGCGTTCGGTCCGGTGGCGGTGACCGACCACCGGCTGCTGGCGAGGATCCCCGAGGGCTGGTCGTTCGCCACCGCGGCGTCGGTTCCCGTCGTGTTCCTGACCGCCTATTACGGGCTGCTGGATCTCGCCGGGCTGGAGCCCGGCGAGTCGGTGGTGGTCCATGCCGGCGCCGGCGGTGTCGGACTCGCGGCGATTCAGCTGGCACGCCACCGGGGCGCGGAGGTCTACGCCACGGCGAGCGAGGGCAAGTGGGGTGTTCTACGGGAATGGGGAGTCCCGGCCGAGCGGCTGGCGTCGTCCCGGGACCTCGACTTCCGTGCGCGTTTCCGGTCCGCTACCGCGGACCGGGGTGTGGACGTGGTCCTGAACTCGCTCGCGGGGGAGTTCGTGGACGCGTCGGTGGATCTGCTGGCTCCGGGCGGGCGGTTCCTGGAGATGGGCAAGACCGACATCCGATCGCCGGAGGACTTCCGCGACCGGTCGTTGAGCTACCGGGCCTTCGACCTGATGGAGGCCGGCGCCGACCGGATCCAGGAGATGCTGCGGGAGCTGACGGCGCTGTTCGAGGCCGGCGTGATCCGGCCGCTGCCGGTGGCGGCGTGGGATGTGCGCCGGGCACCGGAGGCGTTCCGGTTCATGAGCCAGGCCAGGCACGTCGGGAAGCTGGTGCTGACGGTCCCGCAGCCCCTGGCGCAGGGCGGCACCGTGCTGATCACCGGCGCCGGCGGTCTCGGTGGCGTGGTGGCGCGGCATCTGGTGACCGGGCACGGGGTGCGGAACCTGGTGCTCGTCAGCCGGCGCGGCGCCGCCGCGCCGGGCGCCGCGGAGCTGATCGCCGAGCTGGCGGGACAGGGGGCCCGGGCGACGTTCGCCGCCTGCGATCTGACCGACAGGCGGGCGCTGGCCGCGGTGGTCGACGCCGTGGCACCGGAGCATCCGCTGACCGCCGTCGTGCACACAGCGGGGATCCTGGAGGACGGGATCATCGGCTCGCTGTCGCAGGAGCAGCTCGATCGGGTGCTGGCGCCGAAGGTCGACGCGGTCTGGAACCTGCACGAACTGACCCGCGCGCACGACCTGTCCCGGTTCGTGGTGTTCTCGTCGCTGGCCGGACACGTCGGGAACAGCGGGCAGGGCAACTACGCGGCGGGCAATGTGTTCCTCGACAGCCTGATGGCGCGCCGCCGCGCCGAGGGGCTGCCCGGGCAGTCGATGGCCTGGGGCGCCTGGACGACCGACGTCGGCCTGGTGGGGACCCTGTCCGATACGGATCTGCGCCGCATCGCCCGGTCGGCGATGCCGCCGCTGGGTGTGGAGCAGGGCATGAACCTGTTCGACCGGGCGTGGGACTCGGGCGCCGCGGTGCTGGGGCTGGCCCGGCTCGACGTCCGGGCGCTGCGCGCCCAGCGGGACATCGCGCCGCTGTGGCGGTCGCTGGCCGGCAACGCGGCGCGGCGTTCCGCCGACAACACGCAGGGCGGACGCGACGGCTTGGCGCGGCAGCTCACCGGGATGTCCACTGCGGAAGGGCTGGCGACCCTCGTCGAGCTGGTCCGCGAGGCCGCGGCAGCGGTGCTCGGCCACGCGTCGAGCACGCAGATCGACACCGCGCAGCCGTTCACCGAGCTGGGCTTCGACTCGCTGACCGCGGTCGAGCTGCGCAACCTGCTGCGGGCCAGGACCGGAGCGAGCCTGCCCGCGAGCCTGGTGTTCGACTATCCGACCGTCGGTCACGTCGCGAGGCATCTGGCGGGCGTGTTCGACGACACCCGGCCGGCCGGCCCGGCTCCGCTGCCGCGACCGGTCTCCGCCACCGACGACCCGATCGTCTTCGTCGGGATGGCGTGCCGCTTCCCCGGTGGGGTGGCGGATCCGGACGACCTCTGGCAGCTGGTCGCCGACGGAGCCGAGGGCATCACGCCGTTCCCCGCCGACCGCGGCTGGGACCTCGACGCGGCGCTCGGCGCCTCGGCGACGGGCGAAGGCGGCTTCCTGCCCGGCGTCGGCGACTTCGACGCGGCGTTCTTCCGGATCTCCCCGCGGGAGGCGCTGGCCACCGACCCGCAGCAGCGGCTGCTGCTCGAGACCTCCTGGGAGGCGCTGGAACGTGCCGGGATCGACCCGAACTCGCTGGCGGGCAGCCAGACAGGGGTGTTCGTCGGCGCGTATCACATGGGGTACAGCGACCTGGTCGCCCGCGGCGGTGAACAACTGCAGGGCCACCAGATCACCGGTGCCGCGACCAGCGTCATCTCGGGCCGGGTGGCGTACACGCTCGGGCTGGAGGGTCCTGCGGTGAGTGTGGACACGGCGTGNCACCGGTGCCGCGACCAGCGTCATCTCGGGCCGGGTGGCGTACACGCTCGGGCTGGAGGGTCCTGCGGTGAGTGTGGACACGGCGTGCTCGTCGTCGCTGGTGTCGATGCATCTGGCGGCGCAGGCGTTGCGGTCGGGGGAGTGCTCGCTCGCCCTTGCCGGCGGCGTGTCCGTGATGGCGTCGGCCGACGCGTTCGCCTTGTTCACGATGCAGGGTGGCTTGGCGGCGGACGGCCGGTGCCGGTCGTTCTCGGATGACGCGGGTGGGACCGGGT
>NZ_JAJSYW010000317.1:0-4641 GCF_036815005.1 Streptomyces sp. IBSBF 2435
CACGCGCCATCCCCACCCGCTGCGCACCCTGCCCCGTGAACAACACGCCCAGCCGCGCGTCGGCCACCGCGGCGCCCGAGACGGTCCCGGCGCCGGGCTCACCGGCCGCGAGCGCACGCAACCCGGTGACCAGCTCGTCCCGATCCGTTCCCGGCACTACCGCGCGGTGGTCAAACACCGTGCGGGAACCGGACAGCGACCATCCGATGTCGGCAGGTCGCAGTGCCGGGTCCGCCTCCACGAGGTCCAGCAGCCGCGCGGCCTGCGCCCGCAGGGCCTCCTCCGTCCGGCCCGACAGCGCCCACGGCGCCGCGGCCGTGAGCACGGCGGGAGTCTCCGGGGCACCACGGCGTTCGTCGTCGGCCGCCGCCTCAAGGATGACGTGGGCGTTCGTGCCGCTGACGCCGAACGACGACACCCCGGCCCGGCNCTCCGGGGCACCACGGCGTTCGTCGTCGGCCGCCGCCTCAAGGATGACGTGGGCGTTCGTGCCGCTGACGCCGAACGACGACACCCCGGCCCGGCGCGGGCGGCCGGTCTCCGGCCACGGGATCGACTCGGTCAGCAGCCGTACGTCGCCCTGCGTCCAGTCGATCTGCGTCGAAGGCTCGTCCACGTGCAGGGTCTTGGGCAGGATTCCGTGGCGCAACGCGAGCACCATCTTGATCACACCACCCACGCCGGCCGCGGCCTGGGGGTGCCCGATGTTCGACTTCAACGAGCCCAGCCACAGCGGTTGCCCGTCCACGCGGTCCCGGCCGTAGGTCGCCAGCAACGCCTGCGCCTCGATCGGATCGCCGAGCTTCGTACCGGTGCCGTGCGCCTCGACCGCGTCGACGTCCGAAGCGGACAGCCCTGCCGCGGCGAGGGCCTGCCGGATCACCCGCTGCTGCGAGGGACCGTTGGGCGCCGTCAGGCCGTTGGAGGCGCCGTCCTGGTTCACCGCGCTGGACCGCAGCACCGCGAGCACCTCATGGCCGTTGCGGCGCGCGTCCGACATCCGCTCCAGCACCACCACGCCCACGCCTTCGGACCACCCGGTCCCGTCGGCCGAGTCGGCGAAGGACCGGCACCGGCCGTCCTGCGACAGTCCGCCCTGCGCGGTGAACCAGACGAACGCGTCAGCAGTGGCCATCACCGTGACACCGCCGGCCAGCGCCAGCGAGCACTCGCCGGCGCGCAGTGCCTGCGCCGCCAGGTGCATCGCCACCAGCGACGACGAACACGCCGTGTCCACACTCACCGCAGGCCCCTCCAGCCCCAGCGTGTACGACACCCGGCCGGAGATCACACTGGCCGCCCCGCCCGTGATCTGGTGCCCCTGCAAATGCTCGCCACCGCGGGCGACGAGGTTGGCGTAGTTCGAGGAGTAGACGCCCGCGAACACCCCGGTCGAGCTGCCCGCCAGCGAGGTCGGATCGATTCCCGCCTGCTCCAGGGCTTCCCACGACACTTCCAGCAGCAGCCGCTGCTGCGGGTCGGTGGCCAGCGCCTCACGCGGCGAGATCCGGAAGAACGCCGCGTCGAACTCACCGGCCCCGTCGAGGAAACCACCGCGGCCGGTGGCCGAGGTCCCGGAGCCGGGCCCTTCGGTGCCCCGCAGTGTCTCCAGGTCCCAGCCGCGATCGGCGGGGAAGGCGGTGATGCCGTCGGTCCCGCCGGCCACGAGCCGCCAAAGACCGTCCGGATCGGACACTCCGCCGGGGTATCGGCAGGCCATGCCCACCAGCACGACCGGATCGTCGGCCACCGGGGCCGCCGCCACAGGCCGCGTCACGACGTCGGCCGCCGGGGCGGGAGCCGTGTCCCCGAACTCCTCGGCCAGGTGGGCGGCGAGGCGGGTGACGGTCGGGTAGTCGAACACCAGGGTCGCCGGCAGGGTGGCGCCGGCGCCGGCCTGCAACGAATTGCGCAGGTCGACCGCCGTCACGGAGTCGAAACCCAGCTCGCGGAACGGCTGGTCCGTGCCGATCTGCGCACCTGACGGGTAGCCGAGCACCGCGGCGGCCGACTCGCGCACCAGCTCCACCAGCAGGCGGTCACGTTCCGCGGCGGACAGTCCGGCGAGCCGCCGCGACAGTCCTTCCCCGCCGCCGCGCGAGTTGTCGGCCGCGCGCCGGACCGTGGTGCCGGCGAGCGAGCGCCACACCGCGGGCACCTCGGCCTGGGCCCGCAGCGCCGGCAGGTTCAGCCTGGTCAGCACGAGCGCCGGGTCCTGTGAGCGCAGCGCCCGGTCGAACAGGTCCATGCCCTGCTCCGCCGACAACCCGCGCTCGCCATCCCAGGATCCCCAGGCCAGCGACAGACCGGGGAGTCCGTCGCGGCGGCGGCGCCGCGCCAGCGAGTCGGCGAACGCGGTCCCGGTGACGCCGTCGAGCGACGAGAACAGCACGAAGAACGCGAGATCGAGGTCGCAGGTCAGCTCGTGCAGATTCCAGGCGCCCTCGACCCGCGGCGCCAGCGCCCCGTCGAGCTCCTCCCGGGACAGCGTCTCCACCGCGAAGTCGTCGCCCGCGTCCGCGGCGTGCACGACCCCGGTCACCGGGTGCTCCGCGGCCACGGACGCGAGCACGTCGGCCAGCGCCGCCCGGTCGGTCACGTCGCACGCCACGACCGACACGGTGGCGCCGCGCTCCGCCAGATCCGCGACCATTGCCTCGGCCTCGGGCGCGGCAGGGCCGCGGCGGCTGACCAGCAGCAGGTGCCGGACCCCGTACCCGGCGACGAGGTGCCGGGCGAGCACGCCACCGCGGCGGCCGGTGCCGCCGGTGATCACGACCGTCCCCGCGGGATCCAGCGTCGGCGCTGCTGCGGCGGTGCCGCTGACGCGGGTCAGCCGGGCGGCGTGGAGCTGCCCGGCGCGCAGGGCGAGGTACGGCTCGCCGGTGGCCAGCACCAGGCCCAGTCCGGCGGCGTCCAGTCCGGTGTCGGTGTCGGTGTCGGTGTCGAGCAGGACGATCCGGCCCGGGTACTCGGCCTGCGCCGAGCGCACCAGACCGTGCACCGCGGCGGCCGCCGGATCGGCCACCGGTCCGTCCTGGCCGGTGCTCACGGCCCCGGTCGTCACCACGACCAACGGAACATCCGCGGAGCGCCCGTCGGCCAGCCAGTCCTGTAGCCGGCTCAGCACCCGGCCCGCGACCTCGTGCGCGGAGTCCGGCACCGTGCCCGGGCCTGCGGACACCGGCAGCACCACCGCGGCGGGCGTCGGCTCACCGTCGAGTGCCGGGAGCACCGCATCATCCGGCATGGCGAGACGCCACCGCTCCACCGGGATCGCGGAGGTCGCGGGCACGGCACTCCACCGCAGTTCGAGCATCGCGCCGTCGCCGGTGGCCGCGCTCAAACCGCCGGCCGTCAGCTGCCGCATGATCAGGGAGCCGATCGACAGCACGGGAAGTCCGGTGGAGTCCGCGACCACGAGGGCGGCCGCGTCCGGGCCGACGCGGGTGAGCGCGACCCGCACCCGGGACGCACCGGACGCCTGTAGCACCACGTCGGTGAAGCTGAACTGGAGCCCGTCCATCCCGGCGAACGCCGATGTCTGCAGCGCGGCGTCCAGCAACGCGGGGTGGATGCCGAACGACGGCGCAAGGCCACGGCCGGCCTCGGGCAGCTCGATCTCGGCGAGGATCCGGTCGCCGTCCCGCCACGCCCGGGTCAGCCCCTGGAACACCGGGCCGTAGGCGAACCCGTCGTCACCGAGCTGCTCGTAGAAGCCCGCGGTGTCGAGCGCTGTCGCCTCGAGCGGCGGCCATGCCTGGGTGACCGGGTCGAACGTCGTCCCGGCGAGAACCCGGCCACCGTCGCTCAGCTGGCCGGTGGCGTGCCGGACCCACTCCTCCTGCCCGTCGGGGCGCGCGTACACGGCCACGTGCCGCCTGCGTGTCCCGGGATCGGCGTCGCCGACCACGACCTGCAACTGCACGCCACCCTGGGCGGGCAGCACCAGCGGTGCCTCCAGGACCAGTTCCTCCAGCCGGTCGCAGCCCACGCTGTCGGCCGCGCGGACAGCCATCTCGACGTACGCGGTCCCGGGCAGCACCGGGACGCCGCGCACGGTGTAGTCGGCGAGCCAGGGGTGGGTGCGCAGGGCCAGCCGGCTGGTGAACAGCACGCCGTCCGTCTGCGGCAGCGGCACCGTCGCGCCCAGCAACGGATGCTGCGCGGAGCTCAGACCGGCCGCGGTCACGTCGGCAGCCGCGGTGGCCGGTTCCGGCCAGAAGCGTTCGTGCTGGAACGCGTACGTCGGCAACGCGACGCGCTTGGCGTCGCAACCGTCGAACACCGTCACCCAGTCCACGGGGACGCCGTACGCGTACGCCTGCGCGAGCGCCAGCGCCATCCGGGGGAAGCCACCTTCACCGCGGCGCAGGGTGCCCATCACGACGGCGGATTCGCGACCATCGACAAGGTCCTGGACGGCGGGCGCCAGCACCGGGTGCGGGCTGACCTCGACCACCACGTCCGGTCCCGAGTCGAGGGCGGCCGTGAGCGCGTCCTCGAACCGCACGGTGCTCCGCAGGTTCCGGTACCAGTACCCGGCGTCCCACTGCGCGGTGTCCATCACCTCACCGGTCACCGAGGAGTAGACCGGGATCTCCGCGGACCGCGGCGCGATCGGCGCCAGATCGGCCAGCA
>NZ_JAJSYW010000318.1:0-7735 GCF_036815005.1 Streptomyces sp. IBSBF 2435
GCCTCTGGCTCCACGTCCCCGCGCCTACCGCCCCTGCCGGCGCCCCGCCGCCCGCGGGGCGCCCGGTCGAAGTGCGGCGCGGGCCGGACGGGGTGTGGCGGTCCGCGGCGAGCGGGTGGCGGCCGATCAGGGCGCTGTGGCGGGAGGACGGGCGGGCGGTGCTGATCGATGACGCCGACCCGCACCGGGACGAGGAGCGGCGGTCCAATCCGTACGGACTCAGCGTGTCCGGCGTGCTGGAGCCGGGGCAGCACGCCCGCTGGCGTACCGCGTGGCGCGACGCGCAGCCCTGGCTGCGGCTCGGCGGCGGCGAGCGCGCCGCGGGGGTCGGCGCGCTGCTCGACTGCTTCGTGCCGCTCACCCGCTCGCCGACCGCGCACAGCAGCGCCACCCGGGGCGACGCCTTCGGCGCGCTGCTCAGCAGCACCCCGCGCAGCGGCCTGGAACTGGCCACGACCCTGGTCCACGAGTTGCAGCACGCCCGGCTGCTGGCGCTGTCCGCGCTGACCGTGCTGCACACCGCGGACGACAGCCCCCGCTACTGGGCGCCGTGGCGGTCCGACCCGCGGCCCTTCGACGGGCTCTTCCAGGGCGCCTACGCCCATCTGGGCCTGGCCGACTTCCACCTCGGCGTGGCACTGAGCGGCGGCGCCCCGCCCGCGGTCAGGGACGCGGCGTGGGCGGACCACTGCCGGTGCAGGCAGCAGGTGGCCGCCGCGCTGCCGCAACTGCTCGGCTCCTCGCGTCTCACCCGGCAGGGCCGCACCCTGGTGACGGCGATGGCGGCGCACCACACCCGGCTCACCCGGCATCCACCGCCGGACGGCCACCTCGCGCGGGCCACCGCCTACGTCGAGACAGCCCGCGTCATATGGCGGCGCCAGCGCGCCTGAGCGGCCGGGAAGACATCGCAAGCGGGCGTGACGGCACGTCAACGGACGACCAACCGGTGTAGTTTCTGGCAGAGGCGACCTGTTGGTCCGTCAGGGCACCGCCGGGTCCAGCCAGCACACCGCACGTACACGAGGGAGACGGTCCAATGGCCGGAGGGCGTAGCACCGCGGCGGCAATCGCGCGCGGCCCGGTGACCATCAGCTTCGCGGGCTACAACAGGGCCTGGGCCTCCTGGATCGCCGGCCGGCTGGAGAGATACGGCGTGCGGGCCGTGCTCCAGCGCTTCGACCTCACCCCGGAAAGCAGCATCGGCGACGCGCTGGAGGACCTGCTGCTGTCCGAGGGCCGGGTGCTGATCGTGCTGTCCGAGTGGTACTTCCGGCTCGGCCCGCGCGGCCACGACGAGTGGAATGCCGCCCTGCGCCGTATCGTTCCGCCCAACAGCGAGCGCTTCGCGGCGGTTTCGGTGACCCCGGCCGCGCTGCCCAGCGCCGTCGTCTCGCTCGGCGCCGCCGACCTGTGGAACCTGGGCGCAGCGGAGGCCGAGCGGCGGCTGCTCGCCCGGCTCGCCATCACCCCCTCCCGCGGCTCCACCGGCGACGGCCTCGGTGCCCCCGGCGGCCCCCGCTTCCCGCTGGAGCAGCCCGACGTGTGGGGCGGCATGCCGCGCCGCAACACCCGCTTCACCGGCCGCGAGGAACTGCTCGGCGAGATGTACCAGGAGTTCCAGCGGGCGGAGCCGGGGGCGGGTGTCGTCACCCTCTTCGGCCTGTCCGGCGTCGGCAAGACGCACATCGCGACGGAGTACGTCTACCGTTTCGGCCCGGAGTACGACGTGGTCTGGTGGGTCCGCGCCGCCGAGCGCGGCACGCTGCGCGAGAAGCTCGCCGGGCTGGCCCCCGCACTCGGCCTGGTCACGGGGCGCGAGTACGGCGAGCGGCTGCGCGCGGTCAGGGACGCGCTGCGCCGCGGCGAGCCGTACGGCCGCTGGCTGGTGATCCTCGACGGCGCCGACCAGCCCGACGACATCCACGACCTGGTGCCCAACGGGCCCGGGCACGTCCTGATCACCTCGCAGAACCGCGAGTGGAGCGAGCACAACAGCGTCCTGATCGAGGTCCCGGTCTACGACCGCGTCGAGTCGGTCGCCTTCGTCCGCCGCCGCGCCCCCCGGCTCGACGAGGCCGACGCCGACAAGCTGGCCGAGGCGCTGGGCGACCTCGCGCTGGCCCTCGACCAGAACGCGGGCGCGCTCAACGACTCCAACACACCGGTCGACGAGTACATCGAACTGCTGCGGCACGGCGCCGACATCGAGCCGGGCCTCAAGGTCGCGGCCGACTTCCAGATGACGTACTACACCGCCTTCTCGATACTGCTCAACCGGCTCCGCGAGGACAAACCGGAGGCCGTCGACCTGCTGCGGCTGTGCGTCTTCTTCGCGCCGGGGCCGATCCCGGTACGGCTGCTGCGCGACCTGCCGATCCGCGATGTGCCCGAGCAGCTCGCCGGGCTGATGGAAGACCCGCTGCTGTGGAGTTCGGCCATAAGCAAACTCGCCCAGTGGTCGGTGATCCAGTCCGACCCGCAGGAGAGCGGGGCCGAGGAGTCGGTCGGCTCCACCGAGATCGTCCAGATGCACCGGCTGGTCTACCAGGCGGTGCGCGCCGACATGCCGGAGGAGGAGCTGAGCACCTACTCCCGGGTGGTCCGCAGGATCCTCGCCGCCGCCGACCCCAGCCGCCCCAGCGACACCCGGCTGTGGCCGCGGTACGCCGAGATCGTGCCGCACCTGGCGGCGTCCGGCGCGCTGGAGAGCACCAACCCCGAGATCCAGAACATGGTGCTCAACTGCCTGCGCTATCTGTACCTGTCCGGTGAGTACCGCGCGGGCCTGCGGGTCGCGGAACTGGCCGCCGAGCAGTGGCCGCGGCTGCTGGAGCCCGGCCACCCCCGGCTGTGGGACCTCATCCACCACCGCGCCAACCTGATGCGCGCCACCGGCGACTACACCGCCACCGAGGCCATCGACCGGGCGGCCTACGAGCAGTTGCTCGCCGACCGCGGCGACCGCGACCTGCTGGTGATGCGGGCGGCCGGCAGCCTGGCCGCCGACCTGCGCACACTGGGCCGCTACGACGAGGCGCTCGACCTGTCGCTGGTCGTCAGGGACGGCTACGCGGAACTGGTCGGCGAGCAGGACTCCCGCACCCTCAGCGCCCAGAACAACGTCGCCATCACCTACCGGCTGCTCGGCCGCTACCAGGAGGCGATGAAGCTCGACCAGGACACCATGGAGGCCCGCCGCGAGCTGCTGCACGACCGGCACAACTGGACGCTGTCGTCGGAGAACCACTTCGCCCACGACCTGCGCCTGGTCGGCCGCTACGAGCAGGCCACCTCGGTCCAGGAGCGCAACTGCGAGGTCCACAGGACCGTGCTGGGCGCCGACAACCCGCAGACGCTGCGCGCCGAGCACAACCTCGCCCTGTGCCTCTACCGGGCCGGCGACCGCCCGAAGGCGGCGAATCTGCTGGCCCGGCTGCTGGAGCGCTGCGAGCGGGTACTCGGCGACCTCGACCCGCTGACCGTGCGGGTCGCGGTGACCTTCTCCAGCTTCGAGCGCCAGCACGGCGACCTGGACCGGGCCCGCGAGCTGAGCGAGTTCGCGCTGCGCGAATACCACCGGCAGCTCGGCGACGAGCACCCCTACAGCGCCGGTGTGCTCGGCAACCACGGCCTGGTCCTGCGGGCCGCCGGCGAACGCCAGCAGTCGCAGATCGAGATCGAGACCTCGCTGACCGCCATGATCCGCGCGGTCGGCGAGGACCACCCCTGGGCGCTGGGCTGCGCCCTGAACGCCACCGGCGCCCGCAACTTCGCCGGCGACCCGGAGAGCGCCGCGGAATTGAGCCGCGCCACCGCGGAGAGGTCCGCCGCCGCCCTCGGCAAGCACCACCCGCTGACGCTGTCCGCGCAGATCGCGCTGGCCACCGACCTGCGCAATCTGCGCAGGCGCACGGAGGCCGACAAGATCGAGGAGGAGGCCCTCGCGGCGCTGTCCGGCACGCTGGGCCCGCAGCACCCGCACACCGTCTCGGCCCGCTCCAGGACCCGCCCGTACTGGGACTTCGAGCCGTTCACCACCTGACCTGACCTGACCGTACGCGAACGGCGGGGGGGGGGGGGCCCCCCCCCCCCCCCCCCCCCCCCCCCCCCCCCCCCCCCCCCCCCCCCCCCCCCCCCCCCCCCCNACCGGAGAACCCACCCCCCAAAAGTGCGGGCCGGGCGCGGGGGGCCGGCCCCCCCCCCCCCCCCCCCCCCCCCCCCCCCCCCGTTCCACCGCCTGCGAAGGCGCGAGGGCGTCAGATGTCGAAGACCTCGTTGATCAGCTCCTCCTGCTGGGCCTGGTGGCGCTTGGCCGAGCCGACAGCGGGGGAGGACGACGCCGGCCGGGAGACCCGGCGCAGGCGGTCGGCGTTGTCCGGGGCCGCGCCGAGCAGCAGATCGAGGTGGTCGATCAGGTTCAGCGCGATGAACGGCCAGGCACCCTGGTTGGCGGGCTCGTCCTGCGCCCACACGAACTTCTGCGCCTTGGCGTACGGGGCGATGGCCGCCTGGATCTCCACACCGGGGAGCGGGTAGAGCCGCTCGATCCGGATGAAGGCCACCTCGTTCGCACCGCGGCGCTCCCGCTCGGCGACCAGGTCGTAGTAGACCTTGCCGGAGCAGAAGACCACCTTGCGGACCGCGTCGGCCTGCACCGCGTCGTCGGCGATGACCGGCTGGAAGGCGCCCGTGGTGAAGTCCTCGGCCTTGGAGGCCGCCGCCTTGAGCCGGAGCATCGACTTCGGGGTGAAGACGATCAGCGGCTTGTGGTGCGGGTTGTGGACCTGCCAGCGCAGCAGGTGGAAGTAGTTCGCCGGGGTGGTCGGGACCGCCACCGTCATGTTGTTCTGCGCGCACAGCTGGAGGAAGCGCTCGATCCGGGCCGAGGAGTGGTCCGGGCCCTGGCCCTCGTAGCCGTGCGGCAGCAGCAGGGTGACGCCGGAGGTCTGGCCCCACTTCTGCTCGGCCGAGGAGATGAACTCGTCCACGATGGTGGCCGCGCCGTTGACGAAGTCGCCGAACTGCGCCTCCCACATCACCAGCGCGTCCGGGCGGGCCAGCGAGTAGCCGTACTCGAAGCCCATGGCCGCGTACTCGCTGAGCAGCGAGTCGTAGACGTTGTAGCGGGCCTGGTCCTCGGACAGGTAGAGCAGCGGGGTGTAGTCCTCGCCGGTCTCCCGGTCGATGAGGACCGCGTGCCGCTGGCCGAAGGTGCCGCGCCGGGAGTCCTGGCCCGCGAGGCGGACCGGGGTGCCCTCCAGCAGCAGCGAACCGATGGCCAGCGTCTCGCCCATGCCCCAGTCGATCGTGCCGTCCTCGACCATCGCCGCCCGGCGCTGGAGCTGCGGCAGCAGCCGCGGGTGGACGGTGACGTGCTCGGGGATGTTGACCTGGGAGGCGGCGATCCGCTTGACGACCTCGGAGGACACCGCGGTCTGCACCGCGACGGGGAACTCCGACTGCGTGCCGGACTGCTCGTGCTCGGCCGGCGCGGCGGTGGCCTCGCGGACCTCGGTGAACACCTTCTCCAGCTGGCCCTGGTAGTCCTGGAGCGCCTGCTCGGCCTCTTCCAGGGTGATGTCGCCGCGGCCGATCAGCGATTCGGTGTAGAGCTTGCGCACCGAGCGCTTCTTGTCGATCAGGTCGTACATCAGCGGCTGGGTGAAGGCCGGGTTGTCCGACTCGTTGTGCCCGCGGCGGCGGTAGCAGATCAGGTCGATCACGACGTCCTTGTTGAACGCCTGGCGGTACTCGAACGCCAGCCGGGCGACCCGGACCACGGCCTCGGGGTCGTCGCCGTTCACGTGGAAGATCGGCGCCTCGATCATCCGGGCCACGTCGGTCGCGTACATCGACGAGCGCGCGGACTCGGGGGCGGCGGTGAAGCCGACCTGGTTGTTGATCACCACGTGCACGGTGCCGCCGGTGCGGTAGCCGCGCAGCTGCGACATGTTCAGCGTCTCCGCGACGACACCCTGGCCGGCGAAGGCCGCGTCGCCGTGCAGGGCGATCGGCAGGACGGTGAAGTCCGTGCCGGCCTTGTTGATGATGTCCTGCTTGGCCCGCGCGATGCCTTCGAGCACCGGGTCGACCGCTTCGAGGTGCGAGGGGTTCGCGGCCAGCGAGACGGTGATCTGCTCGCCGTCCAGGCCGGTGAAGGTGCCCTGCGCGCCCAGGTGGTACTTGACGTCGCCGGAGCCGTGCATCGACTTCGGGTCGAGGTTGCCCTCGAATTCGCGGAAGATCTGCGCGTACGACTTGCCGACGATGTTCGCCAGCACATTGAGCCGGCCGCGGTGGGCCATGCCGATCACGGTCTCGTCGAGCCGGGACTCGGCCGCCGCGTCGATGACCGCGTCCAGCAGCGGGATGACCGACTCGCCGCCCTCGAGGGAGAAGCGCTTCTGGCCGACGTACTTCGTCTGCAGGAAGGTCTCGAAGGCCTCGGCGGCGTTCAGCCGGCGCAGGATGCGCAGCTGCTCCTCGCGCTCGGGCTTGGCGTGCGGGCGCTCGATGCGGTCCTGGACCCACTTGCGCTGCTTGGGGTCCTGGATGTGCATGAACTCCACGCCGACGGTCCGGCAGTACGAGTCCCGCAGCACGCCCAGGATGTCGCGCAGCTTCATCAGCGACTTGCCGGCGAAACCGCCGACCGCGAACTCCCGCTCCAGGTCCCACAGGGTGAGCCCGTGCTCCAGCACGTCCAGGTCGGGGTGCTTGCGCTGGCGGTACTCCAGCGGGTCGGTGTCGGCCATGACGTGGCCGCGGACCCGGTAGGAGTGGATCAGCTCGAAGACCCGCGCGGCCTTGGTGACGTCGTCGTCGTGCGCGGTGTCGATGTCGGTACGCCACCGGACCGGCTCGTACGGGATGCGCAGCGCGGCGAAGATGTCGTCGAAGAAATCGTTCTCGCCGAGCAGCAGCTGGCTCATGACCCGCAGGAATTCGCCGGAGGCGGCACCCTGGATCACCCGGTGGTCGTAGGTGCTGGTCAGCGTCATGACCTTGGAGATGCCCAGCTTGTTCAGGGTGTCCTGCGAGGTGCCCTGGAACTCCGCCGGGTAGTCCATCGAGCCGACGCCGAGGATCATGCTCTGGCCGGGCATCAGCCGCGGCACCGAGTGGACGGTGCCCAGGCCGCCGGGGTTGGTCAGCGAGGCCGTGACGCCCTGGAAGTCGTCCATGGTGAGCTTGCCGGACCTGGCCCGGCGGACGATGTCCTCGTAGGCCTGCCAGAACTCGAAGAAGTTCAGCGTCTCGGCCTGCTTGATGGCCGCCACGACCAGCTGGCGGTCGCCGTTGGCCTTCACCAGGTCGATGGCCAGGCCCAGGTTGACGTGGTCGGGCTTGACCAGCGTCGGCTTGCCGTCCTTCAGCGCGAAGGAGTGGTTCATCGACGGCATCGCCTTGAGCGCCTGCACCATGGCGTAGCCGATCAGGTGCGTGAAGGAGACCTTGCCGCCGCGGGCGCGCTTGAGGTGGTTGTTGATGACGATGCGGTTGTCGAACAGCAGCTTCACCGGGATGGCGCGCACCGAGGTGGCCGTCGGCAGTTCGAGCGACGCGCTCATGTTCTTCGCCACAGCCGCGGCGGGGCCGCGCAGCGTCACGAACTCGGTCTCCGGCTCGGCGGCCGGGGCCGGCGCCGCCTTGGCGGCGGGCGCGGGGGCCGCGGGCGCGGGAGCTGCGGGCTTCGCGGGCGCCGCGGCGGCGGGAACGGGCGCGGCGGGGG
>NZ_JAJSYW010000319.1:0-4121 GCF_036815005.1 Streptomyces sp. IBSBF 2435
GGGCCGGCGGGCCGGCCGACGTGCGGACCGACGACCGGGCGGACTCTGCGGCCGGGGCGCGGGCGTACCCTTCCCGGGAGGGCAGGCATCCGGGTCCGGGCCGGATATACCGTCCCCCGGACGACCTCAGGTGCATCCCCTGCGGGACACCGCCCCGCGGCTCCCCCCTCGGGAGGTGGGGAAAGCCCCCGCCCTACGACCTGAGAGTGATCCCGCTTCGGCACCTGCGGCCGATCCGCTGATGCCCCGCGCCTTCTAGCGTGGAGCCATGACCACGCCTGTGTGCCCCAGCGCCAGCACGAAGCAGTTCACGACCTACGTACGCACCAAGGGCCCGACGCTGCTGCGCACCGCGCGCTCCCTGACCCCCAACCCCGCCGACGCGGAGGACCTGCTGCAGACCGCGCTGACCAAGACGTATCTGGCCTGGGACCGGATCGACGACCACCGGGCCGTCGACGGCTACGTGCGCCGCACCCTGGTCAACACCAGGACGTCGCAGTGGCGCAAGCGCAAGGTCGACGAATTCAGCACCGACGAGCTGCCCGAGCCGCCGGCCGGCGGCGCCCCCGACCTCACCGAGCAGCAGGCGCAGCGCGACGCCCTGCTGCGCGCGATAGCCCGGCTCCCCCCGCGCCAGCGCGCCATGGTGGTGCTCCGCTACTACGAGGACATGAGCGAGGCGCAGACCGCCGAGGCGATGGGCGTCTCGATCGGCACCGTCAAGAGCGCGGTGTCGCGCGCCCTGGGCAAGCTGCGCGACGACCCCGAGCTGGAGCTGTGCGTGGCCTGACCGCCCGGCCCCGCTGAGGGGTCTGTCGCCCCCGGGCCCGCTGAGCGTCTGCCGCCCGGCTCCGGCAAGGGTCCGCGCGGACGTCGGTGCGGGCGGTCGTGCGGGGTAGTGACATACCGACCGGCATGCCACCACAATCGCGGGATACCGACCTCGCCGACCTCATGTAGCCGCCGGAGGCCCGCTGTGCTGAGCACCATGCAGGACGTACCGCTGACCGTGACCCGCATCCTCGTGCACGGGACGCTGGTGCACGGCAGGTCCCGGGTGACGACCTGGACCGGGGACGGCGAACCGCAGCGCCGCACCTTCCGTGAGGTGGGCGTCCGCGCGGTCCAGCTGGCGAACGCCCTGCGCGACGGGCTCGGCGTGTCCGAGGGCGACCGGGTGGCCACCTTGATGTGGAACAACGCGGAGCACCTGGAGGCGTATCTGGCCATTCCCTCCATGGGCGCGGTCCTGCACACCCTCAATCTGCGGCTGCCCGCCGACCAGCTGGCCTGGATCGTCAACCACGCCGCCGACCGGGTGGTGCTGGTCAACGGGTCCCTGCTGCCGCTGCTCGCCCCGCTGCTGCCGCGCCTGGAGCCGCTGGAGCACATCGTGGTCGTCGGCCCTGGCGACCGCGCCCTGCTGGACGGCTGCCGCCCCGCCGTGCACGACTACGAGGAGCTGCTGGCCGGCCGCCCGGACACGTACGCGTGGCCTGAGCTGGACGAACTCACCGCCGCCGCCATGTGCTACACCTCGGGCACCACCGGTGACCCCAAGGGCGTGGTCTATTCGCACCGCTCGGTCTACCTGCACTCGATGCAGGTCAACTCCGTGGAGTCGATGGGTCTCACCGACCACGACACGACGCTGCCGGTCGTCCCGATGTTCCACGTCAACGCGTGGGGGCTGCCGCACGCGGCCTTCATGAGCGGGGTCAATCTGCTGATGCCCGACCGGTTCCTCCAGCCGGCCCCGCTCGCCGAGATGATCGAGAGCGAGCGGCCCACGCACTCCGCGGCGGTGCCCACCATCTGGCAGGGACTGCTGGCCGAGCTGACCGCCAAGCCGCGCGACGTCAGCTCGCTGAAGCGGGTGACCATCGGCGGCTCCGCCTGCCCGCCCGCGCTGATGAAGGCCTTCGACGAGCAGCTGGGCGTGCAGCTCTGCCACGCCTGGGGCATGACCGAGACGTCGCCGCTGGGCACGGTCGCGCTGCCGCCCGCCGGTGCCAGCGACGAGGAGGAGTGGGCGTACCGCTTCTCGCAGGGCCGCTTCCCGGCCTCCGTCGAGCCCCGCCTGATCGGCCCCGACGGCTCGGTGATGCCCTGGGACAACAGGTCCGCCGGCGAACTGGAGGTCCGCGGCCCGTGGATCGCGGGGGCGTACTACGGCGGCGCCGGCGAGGAGCCGCTGCGCCCCGACGACAAGTTCAGCCCGGACGGCTGGCTGCGCACCGGCGACGTCGGCGTCATCTCGCCCAACGGCTTCCTCACCCTCACCGACCGTGCAAAGGACGTCATCAAGTCCGGCGGCGAGTGGATCTCCTCGGTCGAGCTGGAGAACGAGCTGATGGCCCACCCCGACGTCGCCGAAGCGGCGGTCGTGGCCGTGCCCGACGACAAGTGGGGCGAGCGCCCGCTGGCCACCGTCGTCCTGCGCGAGGGCGCGACCACCGGTTACGCCGAGCTGCGCGACTTCCTCGCCACCCGGATCGCCCGCTGGCAGGTCCCCGAGCGCTGGGCGGTCATTCCGACGGTGCCGAAGACCAGCGTCGGCAAATTCGACAAGAAGGTCATCCGTAAGTCCTACGCGGACGGCGAGCTGGACGTCACGCAGCTCTAGGCGGGCGCTGGCCCTTCACCCGTACGCGGCCGGCGGTCCGCCGCGTACGGGTACGCGTACGTCCCAGGCCACGGCCCCGGTACGGCGGACCGACGCGCGGGCCGGGGCGTGCGGGCCGGGCCGCTCAGGTGCCGATCTTGCCGAGCAGGTCCACGATCCTGGACTGCACATCCGTGCTGGTCGAGCGCTCCGCGAGGAAGAGCACCGTCTCGCCGGACGCCAGCCGGGGCAGTTCCGCCGGGTCTATGTCGGCGGAGGTGTAGACGACCAGCGGGGTGTTGTTCAGCCGGGAGTGCCCGCGCAGCCAGTCCACGATGCCCTGCCTGCGGCGCCGGATCAGCATCAGGTCCATCACCACCAGATTCGGGTGGACCTGGGCCGCCTTCGTCATCGCCTCGGCCTCGGAACTGGCGTGCGCGACCTGCATCCCGCGCCGCTCGAGCGTCGCCGCGAAGGCCTGCGCGATCGGCTCGTGGCCCTCGACCAGCAGCACCCGCGGCGGATGCTGCTCGCTGTCGCGCGGCGCCAGCGCCTTGAGCAGGACAGCCGGGTCGGCGCCGTAGGCGGCCTCCCTGGTCGCCTGGCCGAGCCCCGCGGTCACCAGGACGGGTACGTCAGCCGCCGCGGCGGCCTGCCGCAGCGCCTGGAGCGCGGTCCTGGTGATCGGCCCGGTCAGCGGGTCCACGAACAGCGCGGCCGGCGGCTCCGCGACCTGCGCGTCGACCTCCTCGCGCGACCGTACGATCACCGGACGATAGCCGCGGTCGGTCAGCGCCTGCCGGGTCGAGACGTCCGGCTCGGGCCATACGAGCAGCCGGCGCGGCTCGTCCAGCGGCTCCTCGACGCGGTCGTCGGGCGCGTCGGGCACATCAGTGACGTCGACGGCGCCGTTCGGCCCGTCGAGCGGCTCGGGGCCCTCGTCGGCGCCCTCCGCCGGCGCGCCTATCGCGTACGACCTGCCGGGCGCCTGCGCGGGCTCCGGCGGGACCGGGCGCAGCAGGGCCGTCTCCTCCTCGGGGGCCGTCGGCGCCTCCGGGCGCCGTACCGGCAACTGCCCGCTGTCCGGGTCCGCCTGCGGGTGCTGGCGGGCCTGTGTCTCGCCGCCGGGGCCGGGCGCCTGGGGCTGGCTCGGCACCTGCTGGATCAGGCTGCGGCTCGACGGCTCGCCGTCGGCGCCCGCCCGGTCCGGGTTGAGCCTGCGGCGGCGCCCGGAACCGCCCGCCGCGACCTGCGCGGGCAGACCCTGCGGGCTGTGCGCCTCGACCGCCTGCGTCTGGGTCTGCGGGTCCTGCGAGCCCTCGGGCCGGTGCGAGAAGGGGGCGCCCTGGCCGAGGGTGCGCACGCTTATGGCACGGCCGTACGTGCTGTGCGACGGATCCTGCTGCGGGGCACCCGGCGCGGTGGGCGGCGGCGGGGGCGTCGCGGCGGGTCGCGGGGGGCGTACCGGACACGGGCGAGCCGGCGTGCCGGCGGCGGCGGCCCGGGCCGCGCG
>NZ_JAJSYW010000320.1:0-4110 GCF_036815005.1 Streptomyces sp. IBSBF 2435
GTCCCTGAAGTCCCGCCGCCGCCCGCCCCCCGAAGCCCCGGCAGCCGCACCGGAGGGGGCCGGCTGAGGCTTCCGCTGACGCGGGCCGGTGCGGCGGCATCCCGGGGACACCGGACTGAGCCGCAGTGCGGGCCGGTCGTACCGGCGCGGCAGGCGCGCTCCCACTCGGCCTCGGTCGGCAGCCGGTACCCCTCGGCGGACTCGTCCTACTCGACGCCTTCGCCGTGGCGTGCGGGCGGTAGGCGGGGCGAGCCCGCCGCGCGGGCCGTATCGAGTGCGCGCCGGGCACGCGGCAGGTAGTCGGCGGGCGCGTGGGGGAGATGGTTCGGCTCGACGTCCATCATGAGCACGGCGGTACGGGACATGGCGTGCGCCTTTCGTTCAGCGCTGGGCGGGTCGGGAGTGCGGCGCCCGGCGCGGGCTACGGCGTTCGCGGCGTATCGGCCGACGCGTCCGCGTACGCGTCGGCCTCGCGGCCGGGCGGGTCGCCCGGCGAGCGGCCGAGCGTGCGGTCGAAAACGGTCGAGAGCAGGTAGAGCACGCCCGCGCCGAGCATGATCCAGGCCAGGTGGTGCATGCCGCCGGTGTCCGCCCGCTGCCCGAAGGAGGCCGCCGTCGTGGCGGCGGCGACCATCGAGCCGACGTAGGCGAACGTACGCAGCAGCCCCGCCGACGAGGCGGTGCGCTCGGGTTCGGACTGGAAGTAGACGGAGTTCTGGAAGGCCAGGTTGTTCAGGCCCTGCGGGAGGCCGAAGACCACGGCGACCGCGACCAGCGTCCACACCGGGCTGTCCCCGGTGAGCGTCAGCATCACCACGCACGCGGCGACCTGTCCGACCCCGCCGACCAGCAGCTTGCCGCGTACGCTCCTGCGCCGCCCGGTGACGATCGAGATCCCGATGGCCACCAGGAACATCGGGATCTGCACCAGCCCGGCGTGGAAGGGCGAGAGCCCGTAGCCCTCCTCCGTCCACTGGGTGAAGCCGTAGAGGAAGGAGTAGGCGACGACGTAGGCGACCAGCGCGCGGCCGTAGGTCACCAGCAGGGGCGTGTTGCCGCCCAGCACCCGCAGGTCGATGAAAGGCGTCGGGGCGCGCAGCTCCCGTACCCCGAAGGCGGCGCCCGCGGCGGCGGCGATCACCAGCAGGTACCAGTTGCGCAGGTGCGGGTTCATCAGGAACAGCAGCAGCGCGACGAGCAGGACTGCGAACAGCGCCATGCCGGGCAGGTCGAGCTGGGCGGCGCGGCGCCCGCGCCGCGGGGCCTCGCCCGTGCGGGCCTCCTTCGGCAGCCGGAGCAGCCCCAGCAGTACGGCCGCGGCGGCCAGCGGCACGTTCAGCGCGAAGGTGGCGCGCCAGCCGCCCAGGCCGATCAGCAGGCCGCCGAGCAGCGGGCCGATCACGGCGATGGTCTGGTTGGCGACCGCCAGCGCGGTCAGCACCCCGCCGGGGCTGTCCTGCCCGGTGCGCCCGGCCTCGCTGCGCAGCAGCGCCATCGCGGCCGGATACCCGGCGCAGGTGCCGAAGCCGAGCAGGACCCGCGAGCCGATCAGCACCCCCAGGCCGGGGGCCAGGGTGCCGATGACACCGGCGACCCCGACCAGGCTGGTGCCGACCAGGAAGAGCCTGCGCGGCCCGAAGATGTCGATGAGCCGGCCCACGACGGGCTGCCCCAGAGCGGTGGCCAGGTAGAGGGCCGAGACCAGCCACGCGGTCTGCGAGGGCGGCGCGCCCAGGGCATCGCCGATGGGGATGAGCGTGACGGCGATGATGGTGGAGTTGATCGGGTTCAGGACCGAACCCAGCATCATCGGCGGCAGCAGCCGCCGGTCGAAGGCCGCCGGCGCCTTGCCCGGCCCCGCCGTCTTCCGCTCACTCATGGGTGAGGCGCACCAGTACGGCCATGGCGGCGACCACGGCCCGCCGCTCCTCTTCCGTGCACTTGTCCTGCAGCTCGCCGGCGAGCCATTCCTGCCGGGCCGCCCGCCCTTCCGCCACCCGCCGGTGCCCCTCCGCGGTCAGCGCGATCAGCAGCCGGCGCCCGTCGTCGGGGTCGGGCCGGCGTTCCACCAGCCCGAGCGCGGTCAGGGAGGCGACGGTGGTCGTCATCGACTGGTGGCGTACGCCCTCGGCCGAGGCCAGCTCGCTGGCCGTGACGCCCGGCCGGTCGGACAGCCGGGCCAGCACGGACTCCTGCCCGAAAGTGATGTCCTCGGCCTCGGCGGCCTTCAGAATGCGCCGCCGCAGCCGGCTGATGACCGTACGGACCTCTCGCGACGCCTGCACCGCCGAGGGCGACAGGCGGGGGCTCTCGTTCATGCGTTCCACCCTAGGACCCGCAGGGTGAGTTGTACAGTTTCAACTGTACAGATTGCCCTGCCGGGTGGCGGCGCCCCCCGGACAGCGCGAAGGCCGTACCGCCGGGAGGTCGGCGGTACGGCCGGTCAGCGCGCCCGGGGCCGGGCGGCCGGGGTCAGCCGAGGCTGCCGGTCATCGCGTTCAGCAGGGTGCCCGACGCGTCGTCGTTCTCCAGCGAGAAGGCGAACATGCCCGCCAGGCCCTTGGACTTGGCGTAGGCGGCGCGGGCCTGGACGGCCTGCGGATTGTCGCCGGTCCAGAAGTTGGTGCCGTCGTAGATCCAGGCGCTCTCGGTCACCGGGTCCCAGTGGGTGGTGGCCGCGGTGGCGTTCAGCTCCTTCCAGGCGGCCAGGCCGGCCTCCTGGCTCAGCGCCTTCGCCGCGGTGGGTCCGGTGGCCGGCTGGTAGAGGCCGTAGTCGCCGCCTGCGGGTACGCCGGTCCAGCCGCGCCAGTAGAAGGGCACGCCGAGCACGAGCTTGGCGGCGGGGAATCCGCCGGGGATGCCGTACGCGGGCAGCCCCGTGGTGTAGGCGGCCACCGCGGTGTCGACGTTGTACTTGGCGGTGCCCGGCGCGATCGGCCCCGTCGGGTCGGCGGGGCTGTCGTGCAGCGGGTCCTGGTGGTTGGTGGGTCCCGTCGCGTCCCACGAGCCGTGCATGTCGTAGGTCATGACGTCGGCGTAGTCGAGGTAGGCGCCGATCCTGTCGGTCTCCAGGTAGGCGATCTTGTCCTGGCCGCTGGGCAGTGCGGCGGTCAGCAGGAAGTGCTTGCCGACACTGCTGCCGTACGCGTCCAGCTCGGTGCGGAACTCCTTGAGCAGCAGGGTGAAGTTCGCCTTGTCCGCCGCCGCGTAGTGGTTGCCGGTGTGGCCGCCGGCCGAGCCCGGGTACTCCCAGTCGATGTCGATGCCGTCGAAGAGCCCGGCCGCCGACGCCGTGCCGCCGGACGGGTCGCCCTGGACGTTGGCCGGCACATTGCCCTTCATGAACATGTCGATGCAGGAGGAGACGTAGGCCTTCCGGGAGGCGTCGGTGGCAGCCGCGTCGGAGAAGAACTTGGAGTACGTCCAGCCGCCCAGCGACACGGTCAGCCGCAGGTTGGGGTACTTCGCCTTGAGGGCGCGCAACTGGTTGAAGTTGCCCTTGAGCGGCTGCTCGTAGACGTCCGCCGTGCCGTCGACGCTGTCGCCCGCGGCCACGTCGGCCTGGTAGTCGGCGTAGGCGTCGCCGGCCCCGTCGCCGGCGTTCGGGTCGGACTCGTTGGCGGCGTCGGAGGCCTTGATCGCCTCGAAGCACGTATGCGTGCCGGGGTGGATGTTCTCGAAGGCGTAGGTGACCACGTCGAGCTTGGCGGCGGCGCCGCTGGTGCCGATCTGCTTGGGGTAGTACGCGTTCTCGTAGATGCCCCACTGGTCGAAGTAGGCGGACGCGAACTGCTTGGCGGCCGGCGCCGCCGCCGTCGTGGCGGTGACCGGGGCCGACAGCGTCGCCGAGGCGTGCCCGGCCCGGTCGTAGGCCTGTACGGCGAAGGTGTAGGCAGTCTTCGGCAGCAGCGAGCTGACCGCGACGGTGGTGCCCATGGACGTGGCCACGATCTGGCCGTTCGAGTACACCTTGTACGCGGCGACGTCGCCGTTCTGGGAGGAGTCCGTGGACTTGTTCCAGCTGAGCACGACGGCGTTGCCGGTGACCTTGGTCGCGGCCAGGCCGGTGGGGGTGGTGATCTTTCCGTCGCCGGTGGGGCCGGTCGGGGG
>NZ_JAJSYW010000321.1:0-4109 GCF_036815005.1 Streptomyces sp. IBSBF 2435
GCAGCCGCAGAGCCGGGCCGGAGGGGAGGGTCCGGGGGTGTCTCCTCGGACTGCGCACCTGAGCTCTGTGCAAACGTTTCTGCGGGGGGCGTGCGCAGTCCTGCGGGGACACCCCCGGACCCTCCCCTCCGGCCCGGCTCTGCGGCTGCCTGTCGCGGTGGGTGAGCAAACCCCCGGGGTACGCCGTCACGCACGGGCGCGCAACCGCCCGCAGGGAGACCTGCACACGCCCCACGACGGCACCAGCACGCCGCAGGCGCGGGAGCCGTCACAGCAAGGTCAGCACCCGCGGCCCGGCCGCGGTGATGGCGACCGTGTGCTCGATGTGCGCCGCCCGGCTGCCGTCGACCGTGCTGAGGGTCCATCCATCCGCCCTGGTGTGGTATTCGTCCCGCCCCCCAGCCATCAGCATCGGCTCGATCGCGAGAGCCAGCCCCGGCTTGAGGGGGAAGCCGCGCCCGGCCCGCCCGCGGTTCGGCACGTGGGGATCCTCATGCATGCGCCGCCCGATCCCGTGCCCCCCGAAATCCGCCGGCATTCCGCAGCGCGCTTCCCGCGCGACCGTTCCGATCGCGTGCGAGATGTCACCGATGCGGTTGCCGGCGACGGCCGCGGCGATGCCGGCGTCCAGGGCCCTGCGGGTCGCGGCGATGAGGTCCAGGTCGGCCTGGCGGGGGGTGCCGACGGTGAAGGAGACGGCGGCGTCGCCGGTCCAGCCGTCGAGTTCAGCGCCGCAGTCGACGCTGACGAGGTCGCCGTCGCGGAGCCGGTAGTCGGTGGGGATGCCGTGGACGATGGCGTCGTTGACCGAGGTGCAGATCACGGCGGGGAAGGGGGTGGGGGCGAAGGACGGCCGGTAGCCGAGGAAGGGGGATCCGGCGCCGGCTTCGGTGAGGACGGCGCGGGCCGCCTCGTCGAGTTCCCGCAGCGACACCCCGACGGCCGCTGCCGCCTCGGCGGCGGCGAGTGCCCGGGCGACGACCCGGCCCGCCTCGCGCATCGCGTCCAGTGCCGTGTCGGTCTTGATCTCCACCATGGTGCGGCTCCCTTGTCTCCAATACTTATACCGGTATTAGTATCACGGGCATGGTGAGAACTCCTTTGACCCCGTGGGAACACCGGCGCGGAGAGCGGTTCGGCGCGCTGATGCGCCAGGCGCGCGGTGATCGCAGCATGGTGGAGGTCGCCGCGGCCGCGGGAGTGTCCGCGGAGACGCTGCGCAAGATCGAGACGGGCCGGGCGCCGACGCCGGCCTTCTTCACGGTGGCGGCGCTCGCCGCCGCGGTGGGGCTGTCGCTCGACGACCTGGCCGCCGCGTGCGGCCAGGAGGCCGAGGAGGAGGTGGCTCTGTCCGCGTGAGTCAGGCCGGGTCGGACGGGTGCGGGGCGAGGAGCGGGAGGCCGCGGGCGAGGCGGGCCTCGCAGGCGGTGACGAGTTCGGCGTAGCCGGCTTCGCCCATGAGTTCGGTCAGCTCGGCGCGGTAGGAGACGTAGACGGGCTCGCCGCCGCCGTGGGCCGAGGTGGCGGAGGTGCACCACCAGTGCAGGTCGTGGCCGCCGGGGCCCCAGCCGCGGCGGTCGTACTCACCGATCGAGACGACCAGGACGCGGCTGTCGTCCGGCCGGTCGACCCAGTCGAACGTCCGGCGGATCGGGAGCTGCCAGCACACGTCCGGCTTGGTCTCCAGCGGTTCGCGGTTCTCGCGCAGGGCAAGGGCGTGCAGCGCGCAGCCCTGGCCGCCGGAGAAACCGGCCCGGTTGGAGAAGATGCAGGCGCCGTCCACGACGCGGGTCTGCCGCTCGCCGTCCTCGTTCTCCTCGGTCCAGGAGCCGCCGGCGCCGGTGCCCAGCCCGTGGAACTGCCAGGTGTCCGGGGTCAGCCGGGCCATATGCCCGGCGACCCGCTTCTCGTCGTCGTCATCGGAGAAGTGCGCGCCGAGCGAGCAGCACCCGTCGTCGGCTCGGCCGGCCACGATCCCCTGGCAGCCGCTGCCGAAGATGCAGTTCCAGCGGGAGGTCAGCCAGGTCAGGTCGCACCGGAAGACCTGTTCCTCGTCGGCGGGGTCGACGAATTCCACCCAGGCACGGGCGAAGTCGAGGCCTGCCTCGTCAGCCGTCGCCACCGGTCCGGTCTGCTGCACGCCCTTGCGGGTCTTCGCCTTTGCCACGGGCCCAACCCTAAGACCGGAATGCGCCGAATACGGTCACCCGCCACCCCCGATCGTTTCCCGCCGCCCCGCACCGCCCTCGCACGGTCGTTCCCGACCTGCCGGATGAACGCCAGTGGCAGGGATGCTTCACCCGGACGGGGGATGATCTCCGGGGGGCGTGGCCATGAGGATGGTCACATGGATCCCGAACTCGAAGCATTCATCCCGCTTGTCCCCCTGCCCGACTTCTCCGATCCGGTCACCGAGCGCAAGAAGCTCGCCGAGCGGGTCGCCGCAGGGCCGGCGCCGGACATCACGGGCTTGGAGATCGAGGACCGCATGGTGCCCGCCGATCCCGATGTGCCGGTGCGGATCTACCGGCCGCGGCAGGCGCAGGGCGCCGTCATCTGGCTGCACGGCGGCGGATGCGTCATGGGCGACTTGGACACCGAGCACCCGTGGGCCAGCCGGATCGCCCAGGTCTCCGGCGCCGTGGTGATCTCGGTGGCCTACCGCCTGGCGCCGGAGAATCCGTTCCCGGCCGCGCTGGACGACGCCTTCGCCGTACTGGCCTGGGCGGCGGCGCAGGCCGGTGAAGTCGGTGTGGAACCGGACCGTATCGCGGTCGCGGGCCACAGCGGCGGCGGCGGGCTCGCGGCGGCGCTGGCGTTGCGGGCGCGTGACCAGGGCGGGCCGCCGATCCGCTTCCAGCTGCTCCATCAGCCCGGGCTCGACGACCGGCAGGAGACATGGTCGGCACGCCACTTCACCGACACCCCCTCGTCCAACCGGCACAACGTCACCACGTCGTGGGGCCATTACCTGGGCTCCACGCCCGCTTCCACCCCCTACGCGGTGGCGGCGCGGGCCGAGGACCTGTCCGGCCTGCCGCCCGCCTTCATCGCCACCGCGGAGTTCGACCCGAACCGCGACGAGGACATCGCGTACGCGCTGCGCCTGCTCCAGGCCGGCGTACCCGTCGAACTGCACCAGTGGCCCGGCACCTTCCACGGGTCGCAGGTGATCGCGTCCGCCGAGGTCTCGAAGCGGCAGATCGCCGAACTGGGCGACGTCCTGCGCCGTGCCCTTGCCCCCGGAAAGTCCTAGCCGCGGGCGGCCTTTCCCGGGGGGAACACGGCAGCTCCCGGCGCTGACTACAGTGCTGCCCATGCGACTGGGAGTGCTCGACGTGGGGTCCAACACCGTTCACCTGCTGGTGGTGGACGCGCACCCGGGCGCGCGGCCGCTGCCGGCGTATTCGCACAAGGCGGAGCTGCGGCTCGCCGAACTGCTGGACGAGGACGGCGCGATCAGCCAGGACGGGGTCGACCGGCTGGTCGGGACGATCGCGGACGCGCTGCGGGTCGCGGAGGACAAGGGAGCCGAGGACGTGCTGCCGTTCGCCACGTCGGCGGTGCGCGAGGCGGCCAACGGCGAGGCGGTGCTGGCGCGGGTCGAGCAGGAGACCGGGGTGCGGCTGACCGTGCTGTCCGGCGAGGACGAGTCACGGCTGACCTTCCTCGCGGTACGCCGCTGGTTCGGCTGGTCGGCGGGCAAGCTGCTGGTGCTGGACATCGGCGGCGGCTCGCTGGAAGTCGGCTACGGCATGGACGAGTACCCGGACGCGGCGGTGTCGCTGCCGCTGGGCGCGGGCCGGCTGACCGGCGGGTGGCTGCCGGGGGACCCGCCGTCCGCGCAGGACGTGCGCAAGCTGCGGCGGCACGTCAGGGCGGAGATCGCCAGGACCGTCGCGGAATTCGCCCGGCTCGGACCGTCCGACCACGCGGTGGGGACGTCGAAGACGTTCCGGCAGCTGGCCAGGATCGCGGGCGCGGCCCGCAGCGCGGAGGGGCTGTACGTGCAGCGGGTGCTGCGCAGGGAAGCCCTGGAGGAGTGGGTGCCGCGGCTGGCCGGGATGACGGCGCAGCAGCGGTCCGGGCTGCCGGGGGTCTCGGAGGGG
>NZ_JAJSYW010000322.1:0-4095 GCF_036815005.1 Streptomyces sp. IBSBF 2435
TGCCGGGGGTGGGCGACCCGGTGGGTCCTGTGGGGTCGCCGGCCGCCCGTACGGTCGCCAGCAGGGTGTCCTGGCCGGACTTGGGCGAGCAGTCGCCGGTGATGTCGGGAAGCGCCGGGGGGATGCTGCCCGCCGCGGTGGTCCGTCCCGAGCTGGTGCCGAAGCCGGTGGCGGTGCCGGACGCGGTGGGCGCCGGGGTGGCCGGTGGGGTGGGGGCGGCCACCGGGTGCAGCGTCAGGGCCAGGTCGCCGGCCTCGAAGGCCACCGCTCCCGGCGCGGTCACCGACAGCGGCGGCACCGTACCGCCGAAGGCGAGTTGCACGTCGTCCGTGCCGTCGGCCGGCACCCCGGGGGCGGTCAGGCCGGGCCAGGGCGCGTCGGCCGTCGAGGTCCCCTGCGAGACGTGCACGGTCAGCGCCGCCGACCCGGACAGGGCGGCCGCCGGCGCGGGCAGCATGGCGGCGACGCCGGCCCGCGGGATGGTGACCACGGCCTTGAGCGCACCGGGCTGGATGGGCTTGCCGACCGCCGCGCCGCCGGGGTAGTCCTGCGTCAGTGCGACGGTGACATCCTGGGCGCCGGAGGGGAAGCGGCACTCGTAGCCGAGCGTCAGCTTCCCGTCCCCGTCGCCGCCGATGGCCGTGGAGGCCGGCCCGGACAGCAGCCCCGCCACGAGCGCGACCGTGGTGATCGTGGCGAAGCGCACCGTTCGACCCGGTAGCACGGCACCCCTCATCTCTGCATTCCTCCAACAGGCTCAGCGGCAGGACATTACGTGCGGGTAATAAGGCCCGACAAGTGATCGAACGGGCGGACACCTCGCAATCTCGCGGGGCGCTGATTTCTTGTCACCTGATGACAAATCCGGTCCGCCGCTTTGTCATCGGGTGAGTACGCGGACCGCCCGCGACTAGCTGATGCTCTGGGGCGGGGACAGGGTGTAGGCGCTGGTGCCGACGGTCACCGCGTTTCCGTTGTTCAGCAGTCCCAGGCAGCCGGTCACGTTGTAGAGCACCAGCGAGCCGGAGGTCGCGGTCAGCGTCTGCGGGACGGAGTTGCTGTGGCTCCAGCCCAGCGTCCCGCCCGCACCCGCGCCGCCGGGACCCGCGATGGTCGCCTTGCAGATGCCGCTCAGCTGGACGCGGAAACCGGTGAGGGTGCCGGTGGCGACGCCCGTGGTGGCGTTGTAGGTCGTCTCGTTGACCGTCCAGGGCAGGCCGAGGAAGGTCATGGTGAAGGTCAGGCCCGCGGGACCGCTGCACATGGTGGCCGTCGCGGAGGAGACGTGGCCGATGACGGGCGTGGACGAGGACATCAGGGTGCCGCCGAGGTCCAGCGTGCCGCAGGTGATGTCGACCCCGCTGACGGGGTTGCCGATCACCCACGGCGAGGTGGCCGCCGTGAAGGGCCCGCCGGGTGTCACGGTCCCGGCTAAGGCCGAGGTGCTCAGGGTGAGTACGGCTGCGAATGCCGCGATCAGCGGTGCGAGATACCGGAGAGCTCTTCTCATGTCCGTCCCCTTGCCTTCCCTTTCCCGGGACCTTCTCCGACCCTTTCCCGGGAGTTTTTTCCTGGCCTTTCGCTGGCGCGACCCCGGCCCGAATTCCGGGCCGGGGTCCTTTGCGTACGGCATTCCTGCGATCAGCGCCCGATCACGGGGAGGTGATCTTCAGGGTGGTGAGGTTCACGACGTAGCTGCCGTTGAAGACGGCGAGGTCGTTGCTGTTGATCAGGCCGAGGCAGATGCCCGAGACGCTGTACGCCTTCAGGTTGCCGCCGGTGATCGCCAGGGTGTGCGTGCTGTTGGTGTAGGTCGCCGTCAGGGTCGCGCCGGTCGTCACGCCCGACGGGTCGGCGAAGGTGGCGTTGCACAGGCCGGAGAGCTTGGCGATGACACCGGTGAGGGTGCCGGTGGTGACACCGGTGGTGGCGTTGTAGGACCCGGCGTTGATGTGCCACGGCAGACCCTGCGCGGAGACGGTGAAGCTGATGCCGGCCGGGCCGGTGCAGCCGGTGAACGACAGGGTGGCGATGGAGGCGATGCCCGTGCCGGACAGGCCGGTGCCGTTCGGCGCGCTGCCGGTCGCGGCCGACGAGGTGCAGTTGAGCGTCGTGCCGGTGTTGGTGTCCTTCAGGGTCGGCTTGCTCGCGGAGGCGGTGAAGTTGCCACCGCCCGTGACGGTCCACGTGCCGGCCGCCGAGGCGGGGCTGGCGGCCAGACCGACCGCCGCGGCGATCGCGGCACCGGTGACGAACGTGCTCTTGGTGAGAGTGGAGAGCTTGCGCACGGGAGGGTCCTTCCTGGAAGTTGACGTGCTTGATAAACCGGCTCCCGACTTGGGGGGCGGGAATTCGGTTGCGACTCACTACCTGGAACGTTGGATGCCGAATCCGGTCGGCTGCTCTTGCGGTGCTGGACGTTACGCACGGGTAACTCGGGGCGCAATAAGTGCGCCCAAGATTCCCGGCCGGACCTTACCGCCGGGTATTTTTCTGTCACCGCGGACACAGTGCGGGGTCGCGTTTTTGTCCGCGAGTGAGCATCCGCCGCCGCGCCCGGCGCTCCCGGGGCGGCCACGGTACGGTCTGCCGGGCGGCGCCCGCCGAGCACGTTCCCGTGTACGGGGTGCTGCGCTCCGTGCACGATTGGTCTATGTTGCAGCAAGGTTACGGAGCGCGAAGGGGCGCATCCGGAGGGGAGGGGCATGACTGTCATGCGTCAGACACCCGAAAATGCGGAACCTTCCGGTCCGATTCCGCGTGAGTTCGCCGCCGTCATGCGCCCTGAACTGCCGAGTCTTTTAAAGGAGATGGCGGCCGAAATCGTCACCGCCATCCCCGAATACGGTCACCTGCTGGAGGGCCCCAACGCCCGGGTGATCAAAATAGGCATCGAGCAGAGCATCGCCACCTTCGTGGACCGGGTGGCCGCGCCCACCGCCACCACCGCGCTGCGTGACGACCTGTGCCGCCGGTTCGGCCGCTTCGAGGCGTACGAGGGCCGCAGCCTGGACAACTTGCAGGCCGCGTACCGCATCGGCTGCCAGGTCGCGCTGCGCAGGGTCCGCACGGTGGGCCGCCGTTACAGCCTGTCCGCGTCCTTCATGCTGACCTTCGCCGACGCGCTGTTCGCCTATATGGGGGACCTGGCGGAGCTGTCCCGCGAGGGATACGTGCAGGCGCTCGCCGAACTGGGCGAGGAGCCGGACAACCGGCGCCGGCGGCTGCTGCGCCGGATACTCGGCGGCACCGCGGTCGCCCGCAGCGCGCTGGCCGAACTCGCCGAGCACTCCGCCTGGCCGCTGCCCGACGAGGTCACGCTGGTCGCCGTCGCAGCGGACACCCGGCCGTCGCGCTCCGCGCTGGACAAGGACGTCCTGCTGGACTTCGCCGACCCCGAGCCGCACCTGCTGGTGCCCGGCCCGTTCACCGAGGAGCGGCGGCGGTCGCTGGCCGCGGCGTTACAGGGCTGCCGGGCCGCGGTCGGGCTGACCACCTCGCTCAGCGAGGCGGCCGACTCGCTGCGCTGGGCCCGGCAGACGCTGGCGCTCACCGACTCGGGGGTGATCGACGAGGACGCGGTCGCGATGTGCGAGGACCATCTGCTGCCGCTGTGGCTGCTCGGCGACCCGGCGCTGGTCAACCAGATCGCCAGGAAATACCTCGGCCCGCTGGCCGGGCTGACCCCGACCCAGCGCACCCGGCTGATCGACACCCTGCGGATCTGGCTCACCACCCGGGGCACCGCCGCCCAGGTCGCCGACCGCCTGGGGGTGCACCCGCAGACCGTGCGCTACCGGATCCGCATCCTGGACCGGGCCTTCGGCGACCAGCTGGCCGACCCCGACCACCGTTTCGCCACCGAGATCGCGCTGCGCGCACTGCACCTGCGCGAGCACGGCGACACCGCGCACCGCCCGGCGCCGGGCCGCACGACGGCGGACGGCGGCGCCCGCCTGGAGCACCGCCGTCCGCCGTCGGGGAGCCGTTCGGGCTACGAGGTGTAGGCCTCCAGCTCGGAGAGCTGGGCCGCCGGCCAGCCGGTGTTGCCGGTGACGGTGAGCCGCAGGTAGCGGGTGCTGGTGGGGGTCAGGG
>NZ_JAJSYW010000323.1:0-3849 GCF_036815005.1 Streptomyces sp. IBSBF 2435
CTCGGTGTTGTGTATAAGAGACAGCGACCAGCCACCTCACCCGGCAGCCCCGCCGCAAGAGGCGCCCCCGGCCCCGGACCCCGTAAAGCTCAGCGCAAGCGTGTCGCCCCGATCGGCTCCTGCTTCGCCGAGCCGGCCGGCATCGCGGGATGGCGGCCGAGCAGCACCACGCCGACGACGATCGCCGCCAGGCCCGCCGCCTCCCAGGCCAGCGCGCCCGGCGTGAAGCGCAGCCGGTCGCCGAGGAAGCCGACACCGCAGACGATCCCGGCGATTGGCTGCGCGGCGGTCAGCGAGGGCAACGACATCCGCAGCGGCGCCATCTCGAAGGCGCTCTGCACCAGCAGCATGCCGGTGAGCCCGATGACACCGACGGCGTACGGCTGCCAGGACACCGCGAGCACGGCGATCCCGCGGTCCTGGACGATCTGGCCGCACACCCGGGTCAGGGAGTCCTGGAGCCCGTAGAGCAGGCCGGCCGCCAGGCCGAGCAGTGCCGCCTCGCCCGACCTGGGCAGTCGGCGGGCCTTGATGGTGAGCAGCATCGCGAGCCCGGCGACGATGCCGAAGACCAGCCAGTGCCGCAGCGCCCCGGCTTCGGTGCCGCCGCCCCTGGGCCGGCCGGCGACGATGAAGGCGGTCACGCCGAGGGCCAGCAGGCTGACGCCGGCCCAGCCGCTCCAGCCCAGCCGCTGGCCGGTCAGCCGCCGGGACAGCGCCATCGCGAAGAGCAGGTTCGTCGCGGTGAGCGGTTCGACCAGCGACACCTCGCCGTAGCCGAGGGCGACCGCGCCCAGCACCTGGCCGCACACCATGAGCCCGACGCCGAGCAGCCAGTCGGGCATGTGGAGCAGGTCGAGCAGCAGCCGGAAGGAGAGGAAATCCGCGAGCGGAGCGCGGGATGCCGCGCGCTGCTGCAGCACGAATCCGAACCCGAGGCAGCAGGCGGCACCCACTCCGAGCAGGAACACGGCCACGGGCTCACTCTAGCCCGGGACCCCCGCCATCAGCGGTGTCCGCCGGGCCGCCGCGTCGCATCCGGCCGCGGGCGCTCTCCCGCGGCCACCCCCGTCCGCCTCACGGAAGGGTGCCGGCGACGGTCTGCGCGCTGTCCCACACGGTCAGGAAGGCCAGCCGCAGGCAGGCGGCGAGCGCCGGGTGCTCGATGTAGAGCGCGGTGGTGGTGCCGGCGCCGGCGACCGGGTCGGGCATGTCGCACAGCACGAGGCGCGCGTCGGCGACGATGAGCTTGAGCGGCAGCTCCGCGGTGAAGCGGCACTCCTCCCCCGCCGCGCCGAAGCGCCGTACGTTCTCCAGCACGTCCTCGTCGTCGAGCGCGTCATGGGTGTAGATGGCCCGCACGGTGCCGCCCGAGCGGCGCAGTCTGCGGGCGACCTTGATGCCGGGGGTGTTGGCCGCGGGGGCGACGAAGGGCGGTTTGCAGAAGCTGAGCAGTTCGTGCGAGGCGTGCGCCTGGATGTCGGTGAAGGCCTCGGCGATGGACTTGGGGTCGCGCAGGATCTCGACGTAGTCCAGCGGCACGGTGTGGTTGCGGCCGTCCGCCCAGACGGGGACGAGCGCGCTGGTGAGCGCGGTCGAGACCCGGTCGAGGCGTTCCAGCTGTTCGCGTTGCAGGGCCATCAGCCGGGCGACGGCGAGTTCGGGGGCGATGGCCGAGAAGGTCGCCACCCGCCCGGGGTGCGCGGTGGCCAGCCGCCGCCGTACGAGCGTGTCCAGCACGTCGTAGACCCGCTGCCGCGGTACGTCGGCGGCGCGTGCCACCTCCGCGGCCGTATACGACTCGCGGCGCACCAGCGCGAGGTAGACCCGCGCCTCGTAGCGCGCGAGGCCCAGCGCGACAAGGTCGTTGACGGGTTCTTCCTCGGTACTCATGGCGCCACAACGTATAGGGCGCTGATCGTCCCGGGGAAGCGGGCCCGGAAATCGCCGGTGGCGATTCGAGGGGAAGCCTTTGCCATTACCCGGTGGTCCCTTGGGCTTGGGTTCACTAGCTTCATCCTCGGCCACCACTGAACGTGGTGGCAGTGAGCGGAAGTTGACAGCCGTCGTCAACGTGATCACCAGTGAACGTGCGCCACACGAAGTCCCGGGCGATACCGCTCCATGATCCGTTGTCATGACCTTGACAGAAGGATCGTTCGCGGGCGCCCTCGGGAGCAGATCCCCCCATGGAGGGCAGTTCATTGCAGCTGACAAGTCCCGGCCGGATCAGACGTGCCGTCCGCCGCGCCGCTGTCGCGGTCGTCGCCGCCGGCGCGCTGGCCACCGGCGGCATGGTCGCCGCCGCGTCCCCGTCCGTCGCCACCACCCCCGGCGCCAACACCCCCGCCGCCACCGGCACCGCGGCAACCGGCGCCACCGGCGGCGCCGCCAGTGCCGCGCACACCGCACGCCTCTGCTCGGCCCCGGCCACCGCGGGGCAGATGTCCTGCCTGGCGCTGGCACGTACCGATGTTGTCCACCACCTCGGCATCTCCCCCAATGCCACCCCGTCCGGCTACGGCCCCACCGACCTGCAGAGCGCGTACGCCCTGCCGTCGGCCGGCGCCGGCGCCACCGTCGCCATCGTCGACGCGCAGGACGACCCGAGCGCGGAAGCCGACCTGGGCACCTACCGCAGCCAGTACGGCCTGCCGGCCTGCACCACGTCCAACGGCTGTTTCAAGAAGGTCAACCAGACCGGCGGCACGAGCTACCCGTCCGCCGACTCCGGCTGGGCCGGCGAGATCTCGCTCGACCTCGACATGGTCAGCGCCGTGTGCCCGCAGTGCCACATCCTGCTGGTCGAGGCCACCTCGGCGAGCATGGACGACCTGGGCACCGCGGTGAACGAGGCCGTCACCCTGGGCGCGAAGTACGTGTCCAACAGCTACGGCGGCGATGAGGACTCCAGCGACACCACCGCCGACTCGCAGTACTTCAACCACCCCGGTGTGGCCATCACGGTCAGCTCGGGCGACAGCGGCTACGGCGCCGAATACCCGGCCTCGTCGCGTTACGTCACCTCGGTCGGCGGCACCTCGCTGAGCCGGTCGAGCGGCACCACCCGCGGCTGGACCGAGAAGGTGTGGGGCTCGACCACCGGTGACGGCGCGGGCTCCGGCTGCTCCGCCTACGACGCCAAGCCCACCTGGCAGACCGACACCGGCTGCGCCAAGCGGACCGTCGCCGACGTCTCCGCGGTCGCCGACCCGGCCACCGGCCTGGCCGTCTACGACAGCTACCAGGCCAGCGGCTGGCAGGTCTACGGCGGCACCAGCGCCTCGTCGCCGATCATCGCCTCGGTCTACGCGCTGGCCGGCACCCCGGCCGCGGGCAGCACCCCGGCCTCCTACCCGTACGCGCACACCAGCGCCCTCAACGACGTGACCACCGGCACCAACGGGTCTTGCGGCGGCAGCTACCTGTGCACCGCGAAGGCGGGTTACGACGGCCCGACCGGCCTCGGCACCCCGAACGGCACGGCCGCCTTCACCAACGGCGGCTCGACCGGCGGCAACACCGTCACGGTCACCAGCCCCGGCAACCAGTCCACCAAGGTCGGCACCGCCGTCAGCGTCCAGGTCCACGCCACCGACTCCGCGTCGGGCCAGACCCTGACGTATTCAGCGGCCGGCCTGCCCGCGGGCCTGACGATCAACGCCTCGACCGGCCTGATCTCCGGCACTCCCAGCACGGTGGGCAGCTCCACCGTCACCGTCACCGCCAAGGACACCACCAACGCCAGCGGCTCGGCGTCCTTCACCTGGACGATCACCAGCACCACCGGCGGCTGCACCGCCGGCCAGCTGCTGGCCAACCCCGGCTTCGAGAGCGGCGCCGTCAGCT
>NZ_JAJSYW010000324.1:0-3792 GCF_036815005.1 Streptomyces sp. IBSBF 2435
GCCGGCACCCGCCCGCCGCCCTGCCCCGACGACGGAGACCCAGCCATGAGCACAGCACCCCGCAACCCCATGAGCGATCCCGGCAGGCGCAGCCTGATCGAGGAACTGCTCACCGGGACGGTGCCGTTCGACCTTGTCACGAGCCTTCCCGCGCCCGGCGCGCAGGACACGCGCCGCGCCGACCTGGCCGCACGCGAGATGGCCGCCGCCCTGCGCGAGACCAAGACCGCGCAGATTGTCGAGGACACCGGCGACCTCCCCGACGGCCTGGTCGACCACCTGCGCGGCCGGCGGCTGCTGCACCTGGCCGCCGACCCCGGTGTCGGCGGCCGGGGACTGACGGCGTGGGGCGTCCTGCGGGTCATCGAGGCGGCCGCCGGCGCGTGCACCGGAGCCGGCCTGCTGCTCGCCTACCACAACGGTCTCGGCGCGGTCCCCTACCTGCCCGTCCTGGCACCGGGCCCCACCCTGGACTTCCTGCGCGGGCGGCTGGCGGCCGGGGCGCTCACCGGCGCTGCCGACACCGAGCCGGGCGGCGCCGCGAACTGGGCACGCGCCGCCGACGCCCGGCCCGCCGAGGACGGCAGCGGCTACCTGCTCAACGCCCGGAAGGTCTTCATCGGCAACGGCCCCCTGGCCGATCTGCTCGCGGTCACCGCCGCCGTCGAACAAGGCGGTGTCCGGCGCACCCGGATCTTCTTCGTCGACACCTCCTCACCCGGCTTCGCCGTCGGCGACCGGCAGCGGTTCATGGGACTGGCCGGCAGCCCCAACGCCACCCTCACGCTCACCGACGTCCACGTTCCCCGCGAGCGGGTCCTCGCCGAGGAGGACCCCGCCGCCTGGAACGCCGGACGGCAGGTCTTCCCCCTCGCCCTCGGCCGGCTGTTCGTCGTGGCCGCCCCCGGCCTGGCCATCGGCCGCGCCTGTCTGCGCCACGCCCGGCAGTTCGTCCCGCGCCGTACCGTCGACGGCAGGCCGCTCGCCGGGTACGACGAGATCCAGCGCGTCGTCGCCGCCGACCTCGCCGACGTCTACGCCATGGAGGCGGTCGCCGAGTGGGCCGCCCGCGCCGAGGACGCCCCGCTGGGCGCCAACGCCGTGCTGGAGCAGTTCGCGGCCAAGAACATCACCTCGCTCCTCGCCTGGAACTGCGCCGAGCGCACCACCACCCTGCTGGCCGGAGAGGGCTACGAGACCGCCCGCAGCAAGGCGGCCCGCGGCGCCGACCCGGCACCGATGGAGCAACTGCTGCGCGACGCCCGCGGGCTGCGCATCGCCGGCGGCGTCGAATCCCTGCTCAGCAGCCGGCTGGGCAACTTCTCCTTCACCTACTTCTACCCCCGTCCCGTCCCCGAGGCCCCGCCCGCGGCGCCCGCCGACGACTCCCGCCTGTCACCGCGCAACCGCGGCCACCTGGCCGCGGCCGGCGAGGAGGCCCGCCGCCTGCACCGCACCTGCCGCCGCCTGGCCGCCGACCACCCCCGCTACCCCGACCTCGTCGCCCGCGACCGCATCCAGGTGATCATCGGTGCCGCCGTCGAGGAACTGACCGCCATGGTCCTCACCCTGGGCCGCGCCGCCCGCGACGCCGGCGCCGGCCTCGACCGCCAGGACCTCGCCGACGTCCACTGCACGGCGGCCACCCAGCGGCTCGCCGACGGCTGGGCACGCCTGGAGCGCATCGTCGGCGGCGGCGAACCCGACCACAGGGCCGTCAGCGACGCGCTCCTGGCCGGCGACCGGTACGACGACCTGGCGGCCGACCGCGCCGCAGGCCAGGAGGACGACGGTGACCGCTGACCACCGCACCGCCGCCCTGCCCGCCCCGGCATCCCGGGACGCCGCACCCCTGACACCGAACCAGGCCCGCCTGTGGTTCGGCGAGCGGCTGCACCCGGGGCACCCCGGCCACGTCGTCCAGCGGGCCCTGGCACTGCACGGGCCGCCCGACGTCCCGGCACTGCGCCGCACCCTCCACCTGCTCACCGAACGCCACGACATCCTGCGCACCGTCTACCGGGGCACCGCCGCCGGGCCCCGGCAGCGGGCGCTGCCCACCGTCCCGGACGTCCTGCACACCGCCGGGGACCACCCCGGCGGCCCCGACGAGTGGATCAGGCAGATCCGGCACCGCCCGTTCGACCTGGAGACCGGCCCCGTCCTGCGCTGGGACCTGCTGCGCACCGGCGCGTCCGAGCACGTCCTGCTGCTGACCGTCCACCACATCGCCTTCGACGGCGTCTCCATGCGCCTGCTGTTCGACGAACTCGCCACCGCCTACGCCGCCTTCCACCACGGCACACCCCCGCAGCTCCCTCCCGCGCCGAGCTTCCTGGACTTCGCCCGCCGCACCGCCGGCACACGGCAGGCCGACGGCGCCCTCGCCTACTGGACCGCCGCACTGGCCGGCGCCGGCGCCGCGCCCGCCCTGCCCCACGACTTCGCACCGGCCGGCCGCGGCAGCGGGCGCGCCCACGCCCGGACCTTCCGCGTCCCGGATCCGGCCCGCGCACGCCTGGCGGCACTGGCCCGGCAGGAGCGCTGCTCCCCTTTCATGGCGACGCTGGCGCTCTTCGCCGCCCTGCTGTGCTCCTGCGCCGCCGCCCGCGACGTCGTCGTCGCAATCCCGGTCGCCGAGCGCGCCGCCCCCGAACACCGCCGCCTCGTCGGCTTCCTCGTCAACCTCGCGCCGGCCCGCGTCGCCTGCGCCCCGCACGACACCCTGCCGGACCTGCTGGCCCGCACCCGCGAAGCGGTGCTCGGCGCCGCCGAACACCCGCTGCCCTACCAGCAGGCCGTGGCCGCCGCCCGCACGAGCGGACCGGGCACCGGCCTGGTACGGGCCGCCTTCGACCTGCACCCGGCACCCCGCACGCCCCGGCTGCCCGGCCTGGACGTCACCGAGCGGCCGGTCCACCCCGTGGCCACCCGCTTCGAGGTGGAACTGCACGTCCAGCAGCGCGGCGACGCCTGGGACGGCACCTTCCTGGTCTCCGCCGACCTGTTCGAGGCGGACGCCGCCGACGCCCTGGCCGACCTGTTCGTCGCGCTCGCGGACCGCTGGACCGCCGACCCCGGCCTGCCCCTGACCGCCGTCGAGGACGGCGCCCACCCCGAGGAGGACGACGCATGACCGGGCCGAGCGGCACCCCGAGGACCCCGCTGATCCCCCTGCTGACCCGCCTGTGGCAGACGGCACTCGGCGTCGAGGGCATCACACCCGAGGAGAACTTCTTCGACCTGGGCGGCGACTCCATGACCGCCACCGCCATCGCGACCGACATAGCCCGCGAGACCGGCACCGACACGGCCGTACGCCTGATCTTCGACCACCCCACCATCGGCGAACTCGCCGACGCCCTCGCCGCGGTCGCACGATGACCGCGGCACCGGTCACCTTGTGGGGCGGCGCCACCGAGCCCGCCTGCTTCCTGGAGGCCCTGGCCAAGGCCGCCGCGGAACACCCCGCCCGGACCGCCGTCGCCGACGAGGAGCAGCAGGTCTCCTACACCGCCCTGCTGCACTGGGCCGGAGCCGTCGCCGAGACCCTCACCCGCCTCGGCCTGGTCCCCGGCGACCGCGTCGCGGTCACAGGACCGCGCCGTGCCGGCACCGTCGCCGCGATGCTCGGCTGCGCCCTGGCCGGCGCGACCTACCTGCCGCTCGACCCCGAGTACCCGCACCAGCGCCTGGCCGACATGCTCCACGACAGCGGCGCGAAACTCGTGCTCCACACCGGCGCCGCCACCGCCCTGCCCGGCGGCGTCCCGTCCCGCCCGGTCCCCGCAC
>NZ_JAJSYW010000325.1:0-3768 GCF_036815005.1 Streptomyces sp. IBSBF 2435
GCGTCGTGGGGGGCGTCGTCGGCGGGGTGGTCGGCGGTGTGGTGGGCGGCGGCGTCGTCGGCTGGCCCACCAGCGTGCAGGCGGCGCCGTTGAGCGTGAAGCCGGTCGGCACCGGGTTGCTGCCCGACCAGGTGCCCAGGAAGCCCGCGCTGATGGAGCCGCCGGTGGGCAGCGAGCCGTTGTACGACATCGAGGCGACGTGCACCGTCGTGCCGGACTGGGTCCAGGTGCCGTTCCAGCCCTGGGTCACCTTCTGGCCGCCGGTGAAACTGAAGCCCAGGTCCCAGCTGGTCTTCGGCGCACCGCTGTTGGCGATGACAACGTTGCCCTGGAATCCGGCGTCCCACTGGTTGGTCACCTGGTAGGTGACCGAACAGTCCGGCGCGGCGCCGGCCGCGGAAGCGCCGAGCGCGGGGAGCAGTGCCGCGGCAGCGGCCGCCGTGGTGACGGCGGCGATGGAGAACGCCGCCGTGCGCGTTGGTCGTCGCATGTGCGACTCCTCGTGATGTGGGGGGATCAAGGAGTGGACGCGCTCCCACTGGTCCGCCGCAGACCTTAGCGGCAAGTCGGCTTCAACGGTAGAGGGACCGTCAGGTCTGCCGGTGTTCCGCGTCGACTTCTGCAGACGAGGACCCGTCAACAGGCGGTTCTGATTCACCTCTTGACAGTTCTTCGTCAACACCTTGATGGTGGGAGCGCTCCCACTGGTTCACAGGAAAACCGTAGAACCCATCCCCCCACACGAACCGCGAGGAGGACCTCTCGCATGCCCAGAGGAAGACCGATCGGAAAGCGGACCAGGAGACTGCTGACGGCGTTCACCGCCGCGCTCGCCCTGCCGCTCGGCCTGACCGTGGCCACCGGCGGCGGCGTCGCGCACGCGGCCGGCCTGCAGTGCAGTGTCGACTACACGACCAATGACTGGGGTTCCGGTTTCACCGCGAACACCAAGATCACCAATCTCGGCAGCACCGCGATCGACGGCTGGACGCTGACGTACTCCTACACCGGCAACCAGACGCTGCAGAGCGGCTGGAACGGCACCTGGTCGCAGTCCGGCAAGGCGGTCACTGTCAAGTCGCTGGACTGGAACAAGACAATCGCCGCCAACGCGAACGTCACCGCCAGTGCCAACTTCAACTACAGCGGCGCCAACACCGCACCGACCAGTTTCACCGTCAACGGCACGGTCTGCGGTGGCGCGCACCAGCCCCCGCTGCCCGTCCTCACCAGCCCGTCGGCCGGTGCGACCTACAGCGCGGGCGCCACCATCCCGCTGGCCGCCACGGCGGTCGCGGCGGACTCCGCGACCATCACCAAGGTGGAGTTCTACAACGACACCACGCTGCTGGGCACCGACACCACCTCGCCCTACACGCTCAACTGGGCAGCGGTGCCGGCCGGTGACTACTCGGTCTACGCCAAGGCGTACGACAGCCTGGGCGCGTCCGCGGAGTCCACCCCGGTGGGCGTGCACGTGGCGACCGGCCCGGCGATCGTCGCCTCGCCCACGACCGTGTCCGTGCAGCAGGGCAAGACCGGCACCTTCGGCGTGAAGCTGTCCAGTGCCCCGGCGGCCAATGTGACGGTCGGCGTGGCGCGCACCGCGGGCAACAGCTCGCTGAGCGTCCAGTCCGGGGCGAGCCTCACCTTCACCCCGGCCAACTGGTCGACCGCCCAGACCGTCACGGTCGCCGCGGCGGCCACCGGTACCGGCACCGCGACCTTCTCGGCCACCGCGACCGGCTACGGCACCGCGGCCGTCACGGTCAACGAGATCAGCGCGGCCAGCGACTACGCCGCCCGGTTCCTGTCGCTCTACGGGAAGATCACCGACCCGTCGAGCGGCTACTTCTCGCCCAAGGGGATCCCCTACCACTCGGTCGAGACGCTCATGGTCGAGGCCCCGGACTACGGTCACGAGACCACGTCCGAGGCGTACTCGTACATGATCTGGCTCCAGGCGATGTACGGCCAGATCAGCGGCGACTGGACCAAGTTCAACGGGGCATGGGCGACCATGGAGCAGTACATGATCCCCACGCACGCGGACCAGCCGACGAACGCCTCGTACAACCCCAACTCGCCGGCCACCTACGCCCCCGAGCACCCGCTGCCGTCCGACTACCCGTCGCAGCTCGACGGCAACGTCAAATCCGGCGTGGACCCGATCGCGGGCGAGCTGAAGTCGGCCTACGGCACGGACGACATCTACGGCATGCACTGGCTCGAAGACGTGGACAACATCTACGGCTACGGTGACACGCCCGGTGGCGGCTGCGAGCTGGGCCCGACGGCGAGCGGCCCGTCGTACATCAACACCTTCCAGCGCGGTGAGCAGGAGTCGGTGTGGGAGACCGTGCCGCAGCCGACCTGCGACGCGTTCAAGTACGGCGGCAAGAACGGGTACCTGGACCTGTTCACCGGCGACTCCGCCTACGCGCAGCAGTGGAAGTACACCGACGCACCCGACGCCGACGCGCGCGCGATCCAGGCCGCCTACTGGGCGGACACCTGGGCCAAGGCGCAGGGCAAGGGCGCCGACGTGGCGACCACCGTCGCGAAGGCCGGCAAGATGGGCGACTACCTGCGGTACTCGTTCTTCGACAAGTACTTCAAGAAGATCGGCAACTGCACCAACCCGAACACCTGCGCCGCGGGCACCGGCAAGGACAGCGAGCACTACCTGCTGTCCTGGTACTACGCCTGGGGCGGCTCGTCCGGCACCGGCGGCGGCTGGGCCTGGCGGATCGGTGACGGCGCCTCGCACTTCGGCTACCAGAACCCGCTGGCGGCCTACGCGCTGACCACCGACCCGGCCATGGCGCCGAAGTCGGCCACCGGCAAGCAGGACTGGTCCACCAGCCTCGGACGGCAGCTGGAGTTCTACCAGTGGCTCCAGTCCTCCGAGGGCGCCATCGCCGGTGGCGCCACCAACAGCTGGGGGGGCGCCTACGGCCAGCCCCCGGCCGGCACGCCGACCTTCTACGGGATGGCGTACGACTGGGAGCCCGTCTACCACGACCCGCCGTCGAACCAGTGGTTCGGCATGCAGGCCTGGTCGATGGAGCGGGTCGCGGAGTACTACCAGCAGACCGGTGACGCCAAGGCGAAGGCCATCCTCGACAAGTGGGTGAGCTGGGCGATCTCCCAGACCACCATCAACGCGGACGGCACCTTCAAGATCCCCTCCGACCTCCAGTGGACCGGCGCGCCGGACACCTGGAACGCGAGCAGCCCCGGTGCCAACACCGGCCTGCACGTGACGGTCTCGGCCTACGGCAACGACCTGGGTGTCGCGGCGGCCTACGCCAAGACGCTGTCCTACTACGCTGCCAAGTCCGGCAACGCGGCGGCGAAGACCACCGCCAAGGGGCTGCTCGACAGCATGTGGGGCAAGTACCAGGACCCGCTGGGCATCGCCACGCCGGAGACCAGGACGGACTACAGCCGGTTCAACGACCCGGTCTACGTGCCGTCCACCTTCTCCGGCACGATGCCCAACGGCGACAAGATCAACTCCAGCTCGACCTTCATCGAGCTGCGGTCCTTCTACAAGAACGACCCCAACTGGTCGAAGGTCCAGGCGTACCTGAACGGAGGGAACGCTCCGAGCTTCACCTATCACCGCTTCTGGGCCCAGGCGGACATCGCGATGGCGATGGGCGCGTACGGCTTGCTCTTCGGCGAGTGACGCACACCTCCGGCGGGAGCCGGGGCGGGGGATGACCCGGGCTGCCTGACAGTCGCCCGGCCCGCCCCCGGCCC
>NZ_JAJSYW010000326.1:0-3733 GCF_036815005.1 Streptomyces sp. IBSBF 2435
GGCCAGGGGGCGCGCACGGGGCGGAGGTGACTACTCCGCGGGGCTCGAAGCCTTCTTCGCCGGGGCCTTCTTGACCGCAGCCTTCTTCGCCGTCGTCTTCTTGGCGGCAGCCTTCTTCGCCGTCTTCTTGGCGGCGACCTTCTTGGCGGGCGCCTTGCGGGCCGCCGCCCGCTTCTTCGGCTCGGTCTGCTCCTCCTCGGCAGAGGGCACGGGCTCCGGCCCGGAGGGGACCGCGGGGGCCGCGGCCACCACGATGTCCTCGCCCGCCGCGGGCGAACCCGCAGGTGCGGCCACCTTGCGGGTGGCGCGCCGGCGCGTACGGGCCGGCGGCTCCGTGGAGACCTCGGGTTCGGGCAGCGCGTCGGCCGGAGCGGCCGGCGCCTCCGCCGCGACGACCACGACGGCCGTGTCCTCACCCGTCGCGGGCGAACCCGCGGGAGCCGTGGCCTTGCGGGTGGCGCGCCGCCGCGTACGGGCCGGCGGCTCCGTGGAGACCTCGGGTTCGGGCAGCGCGTCGACCGGCTCGATGTCCGGTTCGCTCACCGGGACGACGACGAAGGCCTGCTCGGCCTCGCCCGCCGCGGCGGCGGGCGCTCCGGCCGGTGCGGTCGCCTTGCGCGCGCCCCGCCGCCGGCTGCGGCCACGGGACGGGTTCGCGGCGGCCTCCGCCTCCGCGGCGCTGCCGAACCACTCCTCCTCGGGGTCGCCGACCGCGGGGACCAGGTCGGACTCGCCGACCTCGATCGGTTCGAGCTCGGGCAGCTCATCGGCCTCGTCGGTCTCGGCCTCGATCTCCGCCCCGGTGGCGTGCTCGTGCTCGTGGCCCTCGGCGCCGCTGCCGGCCTTGCCGCCGCGCCGCTTGCGCTTGCCGCCGCCCCCGCCGGTGGTGGTCGCCTGGTCCATGTGGACGATGACACCCCGCCCGTTGCAGTGGACGCAGGTCTCGGAGAAGGACTCCAGCAGGCCCTGTCCGACCCGCTTGCGGGTCATCTGGACCAGGCCGAGCGAGGTGACCTCGGCCACCTGGTGCTTGGTGCGGTCCCGGCCCAGGCATTCCAGCAGCCGCCGCATGACCAGGTCCCGGTTGGACTCCAGGACCATGTCGATGAAGTCGACCACCACGATGCCGCCGAGGTCCCGCAGCCGCAGCTGGCGGACGATCTCCTCGGCCGCCTCCAGGTTGTTGCGGGTGACGGTCTCCTCCAGGTTGCCGCCCTGCCCGGTGAACTTGCCGGTGTTGACGTCGACCACGACCATCGCCTCGGTCTTGTCGATCACCAGCGAACCGCCGGACGGCAGCCACACCTTGCGGTCCAGCGCCTTGAGCAGCTGCTCGTCGATGCGGTACGTCGCGAAGACGTCCACCTCCGACGTCCAGCGGGACAACCGGTCGGCCAGGTCGGGCGCGACATGGGTGACGTAGTCGTGGATGGTGCCCCACGCCTCGTCGCCGCTGACGATGACCTTCGAGAAGTCCTCGTTGAAGATGTCCCTGACCACCCGGACGGTCATGTCCGGCTCGCCGTAGAGGAGCGTCGGCGCGTTGGAGCCGCCGCCGTTCTTCGCCTTGCGCTGGATGTCGTCCCACTGCGCCTGGAGGCGTTCGACGTCGCGGCGCAGCTCGTCCTCGCTCGCGCCTTCCGCGGCGGTGCGGACGATGACGCCGGCGTCCTCGGGGACGATCTTCTTGAGGATCGTCTTGAGCCGGGCCCGCTCGGTGTCGGGCAGCTTGCGGCTGATGCCGGTCATCGAGCCCTCGGGCACGTAGACCAGGTAGCGGCCCGGCAGGGAGACCTGGCTGGTGAGCCGGGCGCCCTTGTGGCCGATCGGGTCCTTGGTGACCTGGACCAGCACCGGCTGGCCGGACTTGAGCGCGGACTCGATCCGGCGCGGGCCGCCGGACAGGCCTAGCGCCTCGAAGTTGACCTCACCGGCGTAGAGCACCGCGTTGCGGCCCTTGCCGATGTCCACGAAGGCGGCCTCCATCGACGGCAGCACGTTCTGGACCTTGCCCAGGTAGACGTTGCCGACGTAGCTGGTGGCCTGCTCCTTGTTGACGTAGTGCTCGACGAGGACGTTGTCCTCCAGCACGCCGATCTGGGTGCGCTCGCCGTTCTGCCGCACCACCATGACGCGCTCGACCGCCTCGCGGCGGGCCAGGAATTCGGCCTCTGTGATGATCGGCACCCGGCGGCGGCCCTGCTCGCGGCCTTCGCGGCGGCGCTGCTTCTTGGCCTCCAGGCGGGTGGAGCCCTTGATGGACTGCACCTGGTCGGCGCCGGTGCCCAGCGGTTCTGGGGCCTGCCGCGGCTCGCGGACCTTGACGACCGTACGCTCCGGGTCGTCCACGTCGTTGCCGTGCGAGTCGTCCGCGCCGGTGTCGCCACCGCGGCGGCGACGGCGGCGGCGCCGGCGGCTGCTGGTGCTGCCGGACCCGCCCTGCGCGTGGTCGTCGTGCTCGTCCGCGGACTCGGCCTCGTCGCCCTCCTGCGGCTCCTCGTCGTCCTCGTCCTCGCCGGAGGCGGCGTCGTCGTGCTCGGCGGACTCGCCGCGGCGGCGGCGCCGCCCACCGCGACGGCGGCGGCGGGACGAGGGGCGGTCCTCGCCGTCGGTGTCGCTGTCGCTGTCCTCGTCGCTGTCGTCGGCGTCGGTGTCGGCGCTCTCCGCGACCTCGGGGGCCGCGGGGCTCTGCGTGGTCTCGGGCTCGGCCTCGGCCGCGGCGCCGCCCCTGCGGCGGCGGCGACGGCGCGGGCCGCCGCCCTCGTGCTCGTCCGCCTCGGGCTCCGGCTCGGCCTCGGCCTCCTCGACCGGGGCGGGTGCGGCGGTGGGCGCGACGAAGACCGGCGGCTGGAAGACCGCGGTCGGCGGCTGCGCCGCCCGGCGCCGGCCGCGCGAGGGCGCTTCCTCGGTGCGTACGTCGAGCGTCACGGTCTGCGCCGGGATGCCGAAGGCGTCGGCCAGCGCGATCACGGCCTGCGCGGCGGCGTCCTCGGGCGTCGCGCCGTAGCCGCGGATCTCGTAGGCGTCGTCGACCTCGACGGCCCAGCCGTCGCCGTCACGCAGCGCCTTGCCGGTGTACGCGGTCGCCGGCTCGGCCGGGGCCGCGCCGCCCGCGGTGTCCTGCTGGGGCGCCAGCGCGCCCGGCTTCAAGCGTCGCGAACCGTCGCCGCTGGGCGCGGAGAAGGTCGCGGCAGGCGCCGCCTTCTTCCGCGTCCGCCGGGCGCCCCGCCCTGCGGACGCGGCCTCCTCGGCAGGGGCATCGGGCGCCGCGGCATCGCGTGCCGCACGGCGGCGGGCACGGGCCGGGGCCTCGTCCGAGGCGGCGGGCCCGGCGCTTGCTGCGGGCTCCTCGGTGACCTCGGGAGCGGCGGCCGGGGCCGCCTCCTTGCGCGTGGCGCGGCGCCGGGCACGCGGCGGGGCCGCGTCCGACACGACGGGCTCTTCATCGGCGGCAGCGGTCGCGGGAGCCGGCGCTGCGGGCTCCGCCGTCACCTCGGGCGCTACAGCCGGAGCCGCCGCCTTGCGGGTCGCGCGGCGCCGGGCACGCGGCGGGGCCGCGTCCGACACGGCGGGCTCCTCGTCAGCGGCAGCGGTCACGGGGGCGGGCTCGGGCACCGTCACCTCGGCGGACTCCTCCGCGGCGGCAGGCGCGCCCGCCGGGGCGGTCGCCTTGCGCGTGGCGCGGCGCCGGGCACGCGGCGGGGCCGCGTCCGACACGACGGGGTCCTCGTCG
>NZ_JAJSYW010000327.1:0-3725 GCF_036815005.1 Streptomyces sp. IBSBF 2435
GCCACCCCACCGGCCACCCGAGCCCCCGGCGGACCCGCGCATCGGCCCCGGCCGGTCCGGGAGCGGCGCGCCTCATACCGCCGGGTGCCGGAAGGGGTCGGCCGGGGGCATCCGGGCGCCGCGGACACCGCGATCCGCGACCCGGCCCGAACCGGCCGCGTGAACCATTTCATTGTGTCGCGAGTCATTGACAGAAGCAGCACTCGCCATTACAGTGTCCGCTAAATGAAACGATTCACAGAGGTTGCCATGACAGATCTGCCGACCGTCCGGGCGGCGCTGAAGTCCCAGCGGATCGAGACCCCGTCGTGGGCGTACGGCAACTCCGGCACCCGCTTCAAGGTGTTCCGGCAGGAAGGCGTGCCCCGCGACCCGTACGAGAAGCTGGACGACGCCGCCCAGGTGCAGGCGGCGACCGGCGTGGCACCGGTCGTGGCGCTGCACATACCGTGGGACCGGGTGGACGACTACGCGGCGCTGCGCGCGTACGCCGAGGAGCGCGGCCTGACGCTGGGCGCGATCAACTCCAATGTCTTCCAGGACGACGACTACAAGCTCGGGTCGGTCACCAATCCCGACCCCGCGATACGCAGCAAGGCGCTCGGCCATCTGCTGGAGTGCGTCGACATCATGGACGCCACCGGCTCGCGGGACCTGAAGCTGTGGTTCTCCGACGGCACCAACTACCCGGGCCAGGACGACATCACCGGCCGCCAGGACCGGCTGGCCGAGGCGCTGGCCGCGGTCTACGCGCGGCTGGGCGAGGACCAGCGGATGCTGCTGGAGTACAAGCTCTTCGAGCCGGCCTTCTACGCCACCGACGTCCCCGACTGGGGCACGTCCTACGCGCACTGCCTCAAGCTCGGCCCGAAGGCGCAGGTCGTGGTGGACACCGGGCACCACGCGCCGGGTACCAACATCGAGTTCATCGTCGCCTTCCTGCTGCGCGAGCGGAAGCTCGGCGGCTTCGACTTCAACTCGCGCTTCTACGCCGACGACGACCTGATGGTGGGCTCGGCCGACCCCTTCCAGCTCTTCCGGATCCTGCACGAGGTGGTCAGGAACGGCGGTCTGCGGCCCGAGACGGGCGTGGCCTTCATGCTCGACCAGTGCCACAACATCGAGGCGAAGATCCCGGCGATCATCCGCTCGGTGATGAACGTCCAGGAGGCCACCGCCAAGGCACTGCTGGTCGACGCGGACGCGCTGGCCGCCGCGCAGCGGTCGGGCGACGTGCTGGAGGCCAACGCGGTGCTGATGGACGCGTACAACACCGACGTACGCCCGCTGCTGGCCTCGGTGCGCGAGGAGCAGGGCCTGCAACCCGACCCGATGGCCGCCTACCGCGCCTCCGGCTGGCAGCAGCAGATCGTGACCGGCCGGGTCGGCGGCGAGCAGGCCGGCTGGGGTGCCTGAGCCGTCCGCCGGGCCGGGCCCGCCCGACGGCTTGAGCCGCCTGACGGCCCGGGGCACGTGAGCTGTCCGGCGGCGCCGGGCACGTGAGCCGCGCGCCGGCTCCGGCGCTGGATCCGACCCGAGCCGCCGCCGGCCCGGGCGCCCGGCCGCCCGACCGCACCCGTACGAAGCAACGGCACACCGACACCACCCTGCCCAGAACCGCAAAGGACTCCACCCATGGCTTCCGTCCCCCACCCCGAGCAGAGCACGGTCAGCGAGCTGCTGGAGCGCTCGAACCGGCTGGGCTCGGACCCGCGCAACACCAACTACGCCGGGGGCAACACCTCCGCCAAGGGCAGCGCGCCCGACCCCGTCACCGGCGCCGACACCGAGCTGATGTGGGTCAAGGGCTCGGGCGGCGACCTGGGCACCCTGACCGGGCCGGGCCTCGCCGTGCTGCGGCTCGACCGGCTGCGGGCACTCACCGAGGTCTACCCGGGGGTGGAGCGCGAGGACGAGATGGTCGCCGCGTTCGACTACTGCCTGCACGGCAAGGGCGGCGCCGCGCCCTCCATCGACACCGCCATGCACGGCCTGGTCGACGCCCCGCACGTCGACCACCTGCACCCCGACTCCGGCATCGCGCTGGCCTGCGCCGCCGACGGCGAGAAGCTCACCGCCGCATGCTTCGGCGACACCGTGGCCTGGGTGCCCTGGCGACGCCCCGGCTTCCAGCTCGGGCTGGACATCGCCGCCGTCAAGCAGGCCAACCCGCGCGCCGTCGGCTGCGTCCTGGGCGGCCACGGCATCACCGCCTGGGGCGAGACCTCGCAGGAGTGCGAGCGCAACGCGCTGCACATCATCCGCACCGCGGAGGCCTTCCTCGCCGAGCACGGGCGCCCCCAGCCGTTCGGGCCGGTGCTCGACAGCCACCTGCCGCTGCCCGGGGCCGACCGCCGGGCCAGGGCCGCCGCGCTGGCCCCGCTGATCCGGGCGCTGGCGTCCGCCGACCGCCCGCAGGCCGGCCACTTCACCGACACACCCGAGGTGCTGGACTTCCTCTCCCGCGCCGAACACCCGCGGCTGGCGGCGCTCGGCACCTCGTGCCCCGACCACTTCCTGCGCACCAAGGTCCGCCCGCTGGTCCTGGACCTGCCGCCCGGCGCCCCACTGGAGCAGGCCGCCGCCCGGCTGCGCGAACTGCACGCCGACTACCGCACCGCCTACGCCGCCTACTACGAGCGGCACGCCTCGCCCGACTCGCCCCCGATGCGCGGCGCTGACCCGGCGATCGTGCTGGTCCCCGGCGTCGGCATGTTCAGTTTCGGCAAGGACAAGCAGACCGCCCGGGTGGCGGGCGAGTTCTACCTCAACGCGATCAACGTGATGCGCGGCGCCGAGGCGGTCTCCACCTACCGGCCCATCGAGGAGTCGGAGAAGTTCCGGATCGAATACTGGGAGCTGGAGGAGGCCAAGCTGCGGCGGATGCCCGCGCCGAAGCCGCTGGCCACCAGGATCGCGCTGGTCACCGGTGCCGGATCCGGCATCGGCCGGGCCATCGCGCACCGGCTGGCCGCCGAGGGCGCCTGCGTCGTCGTCGCCGACCTCGACGGGGCGAGGGCCGAGGCCGTCGCCGAGGAGCTGGGCGGCCCTGACAAGGCCGTCGCGGTGACGGTGGACGTCACCGCGGAGGAGCAGATCGCCGCCGCCTTCGACGCGGCGCTGCTCGCCTTCGGCGGAGTGGATCTCGTGGTCAACAACGCGGGCATCTCCATCTCCAAGCCGCTGCTGGAGACCACGGCAGACGACTGGGACCTCCAGCACCGCATCATGGCCCGCGGCTCCTTCCTGGTCTCCCGGGCGGCGGCCCGCGTGATGATCGAGCAGCGGCTCGGCGGCGACATCGTGTACATCGCGTCCAAGAACGCGGTCTTCGCGGGCCCCGACAACATCGCCTACTCCGCCACCAAGGCCGACCAGGCCCACCAGGTCCGGCTGCTCGCCGCGGAGTTGGGCGAGCACGGCATCCGCGTCAACGGCGTCAACCCCGACGGGGTCGTCCGCGGCTCCGGTATCTTCGCCGGCGGCTGGGGCGCGAAGCGCGCCGCGGTCTACGGGGTGGAGGAGGCCGAGCTCGGCGAGTTCTACGCCCAGCGCACGCTGCTCAAGCGGGAGGTACTGCCCGAGCACGTGGCCAACGCGGTCTTCGCGCTCACCGGGGGCGACCTCACCCATACGACGGGGCTGCACATCCCGGTCGACGCGGGGGTGGCGGCGGCGTTCCTGCGCTGAGCGCTTATCCGGGGCGCTCCCGCTGGGGGCGGGGC
>NZ_JAJSYW010000328.1:0-3681 GCF_036815005.1 Streptomyces sp. IBSBF 2435
GGGGTGGTGGGCCGGGCCGGCGGCCGTCCACCGGTCAGACGATGCCGTAGCACGCGACTTCCGCCCGCGCGCGGCCCTGGCGGACCGCTTCCGCGCGGGCCGGGTCTTCCTCGTCGGCGACGCGGCCCACGTCCACTCACCGGCCGGCGGCCAGGGCCTCAACGCCGGTGTGCAGGGCGCCTGCAACCTGGGCTGGACGCTGGACGCTGGACGCCGGGCGCGGTGCTGCGGGACGGCGCGGCCGCCGCACTCCTCGACACCTATGAGGAGGGCCGGCTCCCGATCGCCGCCGAGGCGCGGGCCTGTCGATGAGCGTCCACCGCGGCGAGACCGGCCGTTTGCCAGCAGCAAGCGATGTGCTTGCAAAAGTTAGCGCAGTCGTGCACTCTCGTACGTATGGCGTCACTGAAAGTCGGCAACGTCGGCGAGTACCTGCGGGAGCAGCGGCGGAGTGCGCAGCTCAGTCTGCGGCAACTGGCGGAGGCGGCCGGTGTGTCGAATCCGTACCTGAGCCAGATCGAGCGCGGGCTGCGGAAGCCCAGTGCCGACATCCTGCAGCAGCTCGCGAAGGCGCTGCGGATTTCCGCCGAGACGCTGTACGTGCAGGCGGGGATGCTCGACGCGCGTGAGCGCGACGAGCTGGAGGTGCCTGCGGCGATTCTGACGGACCCGTCGATCAACGAGCGGCAGAAGCAGGTGCTCATCCAGATCTACGAGTCCTTCCGCAAGGAGAACGCCGCCGCGGGGGAGTCGCGGGCGGCCGGAGACGTGGACGCAGCAGAAGCAGAGGCAGAGGCAGAGGCAGAGGCGGGCAGCCGCGAGGGGTCCGCCGCCGTACGGGAGGAAACCGGACCATGACCATCACCGATGACATCGTGAAGAGCCTGCGCAACCCGACCCCGCTCTACGCGGTCGCCGGGACCGCGGACCTGGCCGCGGAGAAGCTGCGGGAGGTGCCCGCGCTGATCGAGAAGATCCGGGAGCAGGCGCCCGAGCACATCGAGAAGATCAAGGGCACCGACCCGAAGGTCGTGCAGGACCGGGTGACCGCGGGGGCGAAGGACGCCCAGGCGCGGCTGACGGAGACGTACCGCGACATCGACCTGAAGGCGTTCAGGGAGAAGCCGGACTTCAAGAAGCTCGGCGAGTCGGTGCAGGACCTGGCGCTCCAGGGCGTCGGCCGGGCCACCGGCTACGCGGTCAAGGCCCGCGAGGCGTACGACGAGCTGGCCGAGCGCGGCAAGGGCGCTGTGGCGAGCTGGCGCGGCGAGACCGCCGACCAGGTCGTGGAGATCGCCGCCGCCGTCGAGCCGGACAGGCCCGCGCAGGCGGCCGAGCCGGAGCCCGCCCCGGCCCGCAAGGCGCCGGTCCGCAAGACCGCCCCGCGCAAGTCCGTGAAGTCCGACACGCCGGCGGAGTGACCCGCGAGGGCCGGGCACGCAACGCGTGCCCGGCCCGTTGTACGCGTACGACCGGTACGGTGGCAGCAGACCGGCGGCGACGGGCGGCGGACGACAAAGGCGGGTGGACGGCGTGCTGATCACACAGTTCTTCGGGGTGGTCGCCCTGATCTCCTGGGCGCTCTTCCTCTTCGCGACGTTCGCGTTCGTGGACGCGGCGGTGCGGCGCCAGGACGCGTATCGCGCCGCGAACAAGCAGAACAAGGGCTTTTGGCTGATCATCCTCGGCATCGCCGCGGTCGTGATGAAGCTCTTCCCGATCCTGTCGTTCCTGCCGGTCATCGGCCTGGTCGCGGTGATCGTGTACATGGTCGACGTACGCCCCGCCGTCCGTGAGGTGACCGGACGCGGCGGCATGCAGCGCCGGCTGCGCGGACGCGGCCGGAGCAGCAGCCGCGGCAGCAGCAGCGACGGCCCCTACGGCCCGTACAACGGCGGGCGCTGAGCCGGTCTCCCGGACCTACCGGCCGCACGGGCGCTGATCCCGTACGGCCTACGCCCGCGGTGACGGCTACGGCTGCAAGCCGGTCCGCTCCAGCAGGACGACCGCCACGTCGTCGGTCAGCTCGCCGCCGTTCAGCTCGCGCACCTCGGTGACAGCCGCGTCCAGCAGCGCGTCGCCGTGCAGGCCCGCGGCCAGCAGCCGGGCGACCAGCCGGAGCATCCCGTCCTGCTCAAGCCGCTGCGTGCCCACCCCGATCCGGCCCTCGATCAGGCCGTCCGTGTAGAGCATCAGCCGCCATTCGCCGTCCAGTGCGACCGGCACGCGCTGCCACTGGGCGAACGGGTCGGGCAGCAGGCCGAGCGCGGGGCCGCCGTCCTCGTGCGGCAGCAGCCGCGGCACCCGGCCGGGACCCGCCAGCAGCGGCGCCGGATGCCCCGCCAGGTAGAGGTCGGCGTGGCGGCCGTCGGGAGCGATGTCCAGCGCGCACAGCGTCGCGAAGATCTCGTCGTCGGCCCGCTCGTGCACCAGCACCTGCTGGAGCGTTCGCAGCAAGGTGTCGCCGCCGAGGCCGGCGAAGGTCAGCGCCCGCCAGGCGATCCGCAGTTCGACGCCGAGCGCCGCCGCGTCGGGACCGTGGCCGCAGACGTCGCCGATCATCGCGTGCACGACGCCGTCGGAGGTGCGGACGGTGTCGTAGAAGTCACCGCCGAGCAGGGCGCGGCTGCGGCCCGGGCGGTAGTGGGCGGCGAAGCGCAGGTCGGCGCCGTCGAGCAGCGGGGTCGGGAGCAGACCGCGTTCGAGCCTGCGGTTCTCCCGGGCGAGCAGCTTGGTCTCGGTGAGCTTGCGCAGCGCGAGGTCGGCGCGCTTGCGTTCCACGGCGTAACGCACGGCCCGGGTGATGGCGGCGGCGTCGACGTCGCCGCGGGCCAGGTGGTCCTGGGCGCCGACGCGTACGGCCTCGGCGGCGCTGCCGTCGTCGGCGCCGTCGGTCAGCACCAGCACGGCGGTCCTGGGGGCGACCCGCACCACATGCCGTACGCCCTCCAGGACGTCGGGCAGGTCGAGCAGGATGCAGTGCACGTCATCGGTGAGCAGCCGGCCGGCGGCGGTGAGATTGCCGGCCCGCAGGATACGGATACGGGGGCCGCCGCCGTCCTGGAACCAGGGGGCGGTGAAGGCGCCGGTCGGGTCGTCGCCGACCACCAGCAGGTTGAGCGCGGGCGGTCCGTCGGCGGTGTCCTGGCGCTGGCGCGGGAGGGTCAGCGCCGGCGTCCCCGCGGTGTCGGGGGTGGCCGCGGCGGCGGAACCCTCCGCCCCGGGATCGGTGGCCGAGGGCCGTTCGGTGCCGCGCTTGGCAGCGGACATCAAGCGACTCCTTTCCGGTCCCCTGAACGTTCTACGGGTTTCCCTTTGCTCTGCCTTGCCTCTTCCGGTCTCAGGAGACCCTAGTGGCTGGGTAGGACGTGACGGGAGAGCCACTGGTAAACCGTCAGTGTCATATGCGGTGGCCAGAGCGGGATTTCACCCCCGATGTGGGGATCCGCACATGACACACATCACCCGCCCGCGCTGCAACCGTGCGCCGGATTCGGCCTGGTTGCGGACCTGATCGGGAGGGAATGCGGCATAGGCGCTGTCGGGTGGGATACGCCCGAAGTCATCCGTTTGAGTGGAATTCGCGACACCCCCGGAACCTGCTCCCGGCGATCGAGCACTCCTCGCCCGGACCCGCACTGTCATCGCCCCCGACCCGCGCCGGGCTCTGCTCGTGGACCC
>NZ_JAJSYW010000329.1:0-3605 GCF_036815005.1 Streptomyces sp. IBSBF 2435
CGCCGGAGTTCTGCGGGGTGGGCGCGCCCGCGGTGAAGTCCGCCGCGTTGTCGTCGGTGTCGGCCAGGGTCGCGCCGCGGGCGACCGAGTCGCTGTTGCTCGCGCCGGCCGCCGGGCCGCTGCCCTCGCGCACCAGCGCGGTGCCGTAGCCGACCAGGTCCTTGACCCGGGGGTCGGCGGCGCAGTCCGCGGCGGTCAGGCAGGTCAGCGGGTCGGCGCCGGTGACCAGGGCTATCGTGCCCGCGGTGCCGGACATGTTGACGGCGCCGGTCACGTCGGGCGTGGGCAGCGGGCTGGTGCCGCCCGTGCCCGCGGCCTCCTGGACCAGGAACCGGCCGCCGCCGGCCAGCGAGCCGGTGAGCGCGGTGGCCTGCCACTTGGACGACGGGGTCGGCGCCGCCGGCAGGTACTGCACGCTGTAGGTGCTCAGGTCGACCGGCGCGGCACCGGCGTTGGCCAGCTCCACGAAGTCGTTGGTGAAGGTGGCGCCGGAGTTGCCGCCGCCCCCGTAGACCTCGGCGATCAGGGCGTCGGCGGACGGCGCGGCGAAGGCCGCGTGCACGCCCATCCCGGCCACCACCATGGCGCCGGCTATGCCGATCGGCAGGAATCGCTTGCGAAGCCCGGCAGGGCGGGGTCTCGTGGGGCGGGATGTTGCCTCGGCGGCCTCAGAGGGGTGCGACACCGGAGGGGTTCTCCTTCATGGGAGCGGCTGTTGGTGACGGCGCGTCACCCCGGTCGGGGTCGCGCGCGATCCGCCTCAAGATACGCGCGTAGATCCGGTCGCAGAAGGTGTGTTGAGGTTAAATCTGGGTGTTGTGTGTCGTGCTCGCGCCTTACCGGCCGATACGTCCGGTTGCGCATGGGTGACCCCGTGTCACGTACGCCACTGCTGTCCCGCCCGTGCGGCCCGGTGCGCCGCCGGCCGGCGGGGCATGTTCCGCGCGGGGGCCGGCCGCCGCGTCAGTGCGCGCCGGCGGCCTCGGCGCGGGCCGCGTCCCTGATGCCGGTGACGATCAGGTCCAGGCCCCGCCCGAAGTACAGCTCCTGGTCGGCGCAGGCCGCCAGCACGTCGGCGGCGGCCACGATGTGCGGGTAGCGGCGCGGGGAGAGTGCCAGCAGGGCGGCGCGCTTGGCGCGTACCGCGTCCTCGTTGGCCTCCGGATCGGGGCCGAGGTCCCGCCCGGGTCCCGCGATGGCCAGGGCGACCAGCGAGCCGAGGACCTGGCTGGCGGTCTCCGCGCTGCGGTCCACCGACATGCCGCCCCGGGTCATCAGCTCCAGCGACCGCTCGGTGAGGTCCAGGCCCGCTTCCGTGGCCACGATGCCGTCGAAGACCAGCACGGCCGCGTTGGGGTGCGGGCGCAGGGCGTCCAGGAAGCCGCTCAGCACGTCCCGCAACTGCTCGTGCCAGGGCCGGTCGTCGGGCTCGGGCAGCGCCGCGCCGGACAGCAGCCGTCCCGCGAGGGCGACCAGCAGGCCCTCCTTGTCGGGGAAGTGCCGGTAGAGGGCCATCGGGGTGACGTCGTGCAGCTGGGCCACCCGGCGGATGGTCACCGCGTCGAGCCCTTCGGCGTCGGCGACGGCCAGGGCGGTGGTGATCAGCTCGTCACGGTTCAAACGCTTCTGAGCCGCCATGGTGTCCGCTCAACCCTTCGTTCGACAGCCCCCGATGTGGTGTACAGCGTACGCATCCCCCTCGTGTTTACGGCGTAAGCAATGCCTGTATGGTGTCGCCGTAAGCATACGCTGTAAACATCCCTTCCGAGGTTGCTATGCGACGCAGTCCCTGGGCCACCCTGACGGTGTTGGCCCTCGCCCAGTTCATCGTGGTGCTCGACGTGACGATCGTGAACGTCGCCCTGCCGCACATCCAGACCGACCTCGGCTTCACCGCCGACGGCCTGCAATGGGTGATCAGCGCCTACACCCTGGTCTTCGGCGGCTTCCTGCTGCTCGGCGGCCGGGCGGCCGACCTGCTCGGCTCGCGCCGGGTGTTCGTCACCGGCCTCGTCCTGTTCGGCGCCACCTCGCTGGCCGGCGGCCTCGCCGGCTCGCCCGGCCTGCTCATCGCGGCCCGCAGCCTCCAGGGGCTCGGCGGGGCGCTGCTGTCGCCCGCCGCGCTCGGCATCCTCACCGTGACCTTCCCGCACGGCAGGGAGCGCAACATCGCCATGGGCGTCTGGGGCGGCCTGGCCGGCCTCGGCGGCACCCTCGGGGTGGTCGCCGGCGGCTTCCTGGTCGACTCGCTCAGCTGGCGCTGGGTCTTCATCGTCAATGTGCCGATCGTGGCCGCCCTGGTGGTCGCCACCCCGCTGATCGTCCGGCACGTCCCGCCGCACGCCGGCCGCCGCTCCTTCGACGCGCTGGGCGCCGTGCTCGCCACCGGCGGGCTGCTCGGCGTCGTCTACGCCGTGGTCCGGGCCGAGCCGCTGGGCTGGTCCTCGGCCGAGGTCATCGGCTGCCTGGCCGGCGGGCTGCTGCTGCTGGCCGCGTTCCTGGTGGTCGAGACGCGCATCAAGGCACCGCTGGTGCCGATGCGGCTGCTCAGGTCGCGCGCCCTGAGCAGCGCGGGCGGCGCCATCGCGCTGACCGGCGCGGCCTTCCTGTCGATGTTCTTCCTGACCGCGATCTTCCTCCAGCAGGTGCGCGGCGACAGCGCGCTGCGTGCCGGGGTGGAATTCCTGCCGATGGGCGGCGCGGCCATCGTCGCCGCCGTGCTGGCCACCCCGCTGATCACCCGCTTCGGCACCCGGCCCGTGCAGACCGCGGGCACGCTGTTCAGCGTGGCGGGCCTGCTGCTGCTCTCCCGCGCGGACGCCACCGGCTCGTACGCGGGGCAGATCATGCCCGGGGTCATCCTCTTCGGGGTCGGCATCATCGCGGTGTCCGTACCGGCCCAGATCGCGGCGGTCGTGGACGTCACCCACACCGACGCGGGCGCCGCGTCCGGAGTCTTCACCGCCTTCCAGCAGGTCGGCGGCGCGGTCGGGCTCGCCGTCGTCACGACCCTGGCCACCTCCCGCACCGCCCACGCGATCGCCACCGGATCGTCGCAGTCCGACGCGCTGGTGGCCGGCTTCCACCGCGGGCTGCTGGTGGCCGCGGCCTTCGCCGCCGGCACCTTCCTGGTCACCCTGCTCTCACCCCGGCTGGCCCCCAGCCCCGACCAGATCGCCGGCGCGGCGGCGGCGGCGTAACGGCTCGCCGGGCGGGCGCCCTTCGCGCCGGTGCCCGGCCCGGCCCCGCGTCCGGGGCCGGGCCGGGCACCTCCCCTGACGCGGTGCTACGACGCCGTGCACACCGGGACGGGTGAACCGGGCGTGCCGTTCGCGGTGAAGCCGAAGGAGACCGAGGCGCCGGGGGAGACGGCGCCGTTGTAGGGGGCGTTGGTGACCGTGACGGCGGCGCCGCTCTGCGCGAGGGTGCCGTTCCACAGGCTGGTGATCGTCGCGGTCGGCGCCGACCAGCCGACCCGCCAGCCGCCGAGCGCCGACGTACCGGTGTTGGCGACGGTCACGTCCGCCTGGAAGCCGCCGGACCAGGAGTTGGTGACCGTGAGCCGCGCGGTGCAGCCGCCCGAGGCGGGCGGGGCGGTCGGGGGC
>NZ_JAJSYW010000330.1:0-3523 GCF_036815005.1 Streptomyces sp. IBSBF 2435
CCCCGGGCGGGGCGGCGGGCTCGGGCGGGGCGGCGGCCCCGGGCTCGCGGAAGGCGTCCGGGCCGAGGCGGGCGCCGGCGGCCGGCAGGGCACCGGGGGCTGCCGGCTCGGCGACGGTGAGGCTTTCCCGGCGGCCGGGACTGGCGCCGGCCGCGCGGAGCAGCCCGTTGACGGCCTCGGCGACGAGCGTGGCGCGTACGGCGTGCGGCGGCTCGGGGACGACCGTGACGGCCTCGCCCGCGAGCCCGTCGCCGCGCCCGTAGTCCTGCCCCTGTTCCCGCACCTGCCGGACGACGTCGGCGTACGCACGTGCGCTGAGCGTGATGTTCAGGAAGCCGGCCCCGGCGATCTCGACCTGGGCGATGCCCGGCTCCTTCGCGAGGCGTACGGCGAGGATCGCGGCGACCTCGTGGGCGGTGAGCCCGGCCGGCCCGGCGAGTTGCAGGGCGACGTTGGTGGCGTAGTCCCCGCACCCGGGGCGCGGCGGCCGCTGGACCACGACCTTGTCCGGCACCGCGACCCGCAACTCGTCCGCCGCCACGGCACGCCTGACCGCACTCAGCACGGTCCACGACAGTTCGGCGGGAGTCACGGGGAAAGCGTAGGCGAGAAGCGGTGCCCCCAGGCGACCGGGTTTTCCTGGTCGCCCCCACCCTCGGCCCGGGGTCAGGCTCCCCCGGGGGCGCCGGCGGCCTGGCCCTGCGGTTCGGGCGGCACGGGGCCGCGCCGCACCAGCCGCCGTACGGTCTCCACCAGCTCGGCGGGCTCGAACGGCTTCCCGACGTACGCGTCCACCCCGCGCGGCCCCCCGGTCCCGTCCGGCAGGGCTCCCGCGCTGACCATGACGATCCCGACGTCCCGCGTCCACGGATCGGCGTCCGCCCGCAACCGTGCGGCCGTCCGTACCCCGTCCAGCCGCGGCATCACCACATCCAGCGTCACGACATCCGGCCGCACGCTGTGCACGATCTCCAGGCACTCGGCACCATCAGCCGCGGTCACGACCTCGAAGCCCTCCAGCTCCAGGTTGACCCTGATCAACTGCCGGATCACCTTGTTGTCATCAACAACAAGCACCCGGCCGGACGCACCCGCCACACCCCGAAGCGTAGGCGGGCGGCTACTGATGCGTCCGCGTTTTGCCCATTTCTTCCCCGCCAGGGGTGACCCCCGCCCCCGCACCCCCACCCAAACCCTGTCCGGCACACCCTCCCCGGACTGGTAGTGTTCTTCCCGTCGCCCCCGTAGCTCAGGGGATAGAGCAACGGCCTCCGGAGCCGTGTGCGCAGGTTCGAATCCTGCCGGGGGCACTCCGGAAACAAGGCTCTGACCAGCAGAAATGCCGGTCAGAGCCTTTCTTGTACACGCCAAAACGCACACGGTCTTCTGACCTTTGCTCTTTTCGGCGAGAGAACCCTACAAACCGGCATCGAGCGCACTCGGCGCGGCCATTCCCGCAGGTCACGTAACCGGCCGTCGAGTGAGGAGTGCCCTTCCTCCTTACCAGGACACTCCGCGGACCGCATTCGTCCTCCGGCCAGGCTTGGCAACGAGCACCTCTGCGACCTGCGATGACGAACGCAAACGCACACGGCCCCGAGGGTCGTTGCTCCTGGACAACGGGCTCTGCGCGGGCCCGATTTTTGTAGGGTCCCGACAGGCGCTCGCCGCACCCTCCCTTGACACGTAGAGGACTTTGGGACGGGTAGATCCGCATGCCAGCGAGTCGCGTATGCCAGCGATGAGGATAGCCACTCGTCACTCTGGGTGCTGTCCGTGCGGATTGAAGGACGGGTTCCGGCCCAGGCCAGGTCGTGGCCCAGCCGGTCGGCCAGGCTGCCGGGGCAGGCGGCGTTCAGTGGGCTGATGATCTCCTGGTCCGTCATCGAGCAGCGGGCGTACCCGATTCGGATAGGCGCCGCTGTGGTCGCCGGGCTCTACCGCGTACTCGACGGCCACCGTCCCGCGTCGTCGAGCCCGGTCCTGCGAGCCTTCGCCGAACTGTGGGACCAGACCCGGCGACGGCTGACCCAGCCGTGGACCGCAGCGTTCGCCGCGAACGTGAAACGGTGGCTGTTGACCTACCAGGAGGAAGCAGTGCTCCGAGCAGCCGGCATCGTGCCCGACCTCGCCAGCTACCTCCAGCGGCGCGGGTACTCCGTGGGCACGCCCTGGCTCTACGGCCTCGCCACCCTCGGCCTGCACCCACTGCCTCCTGCTGGCCACCTGCTCGCCAGCCCCTCCGTGCGCAGCCTGCGCCACTCGGACGCTGCCATCGATGCCACGCACCTGCGATAGCGGTTGAAGCCCAATCCGGCTAAGCAAATTGGGTAATTGGGGTGCTACCAGATCCGGGGGCCCGGCAGAGTGGGCGCGTGGATTCCCTCGTACGCGCCCTCGTGATGAACATGGTGCGCGGTATTCTCCCCTACCCCGAGCCGTTCCGCCGCCGCCGTGTGCGCGCTGCGGCCCGCTCTCTTGTCACCTGCGAGAGCTGGCCCGACGACGACGAGACGACGGCTGCCGACGTGGCGCAGCTGGCGATGCTTCGGCTGCTGTGGCTCCAGCGGGAGACCCGGCGAGCGGCGAGCGGCCGGCACCGGGAAGCGTCCGTGCTGCTGGCTCGTGCCGCCGTGGAAGGGTGCCTTCTCGGGCTGTACTGCCTGCACAAGCCGGACGTGGTCGCACGGTTGAAGGCAGCGAACATCAAGGCGATGGGCGACGTCGTCGGCTACTTCGTCGATGACGGTTTCGTCTCGAAGGGCGCCGTCGACGAGTCGCTCGCCAGTTTCGGGGCCACGGGCCAGCCGTTGAACGTCCGCCAGATGGCCGAACTGGTCGACACCACGCTGGACGGTGCCGGCGCGCTGAGCTTGTACCGCCGCTTCTACGTTCCCACCTCGACGTTCTTCGTGCACGCCAACGCCGCATCCCTTCTCCGGCATGTCGGACCAGACGACACCCTCAATGGCAGGCCCTTCGTCCCGTGGACACGCCGGTCCGCGGTCCGGATCAGCGACGCCTGCGTGGGGCTCTTGGCCGGTGCCCTCGCGCGCCAGGCGGACGTGGATACGACAGTATTCGAGGAGTACGCGCAGGCACATGCTGCGCGGGCGATAACCCCACTGGCCGTTGTGGCAGGGCGCGGTCTTCGGGACTCGGTGGAGCTCGCGGAACTGCCGGCCGCATGGCAGCGGATGCTCCGCCTGCGCGCGTACGCAGAATCCGAGCAGGCGTGGCTGGACGCCCCGGCCGTTCGCGAGGCCCGGGTGCGGCAGGAGTTCCGGCAGATCCTCAGCGTCCTTCACCTGGATCTCGACGACGGAGCAACCGCACCGGTCCACGAGCACTTCGTCACCGTGCTCCTGGAGAGGATCGCCGAGCACGGGGCAGCGACGTACGGCCCTTAACGACCGCGGGTGCCGCCGTCCTGCGGCAGCCACCGGCGGAGCTGCGTCAGTGCTCTCTTAGTACTGCAACGGTCTTTGCCCTGATGGGTGGGCGGGTTCGGGTGGTGTGTGGC
>NZ_JAJSYW010000331.1:0-3522 GCF_036815005.1 Streptomyces sp. IBSBF 2435
ATCCACCAGGTGGTGATACCGGCGTCGGCGGCGGGGTGGTCGGCGGGGCGGCGTCGGTCACCGGCACCACCGTGCGGGCGGTGTTGTCGTCCGGCTGCGGGTCCAGCACACCGCCGGCCACCGACCACTGCACCGGCTGGTCGCCGGCGGTGCGCCCGGTCAGCGTCACGGTCACCGGCACCGTGGTGCCGGGCGGCACCACTCCCACGTCGCACTGGAGGGACGCGGCGTCGCAACTGCCGCCGGGGAAGGCGATCCCGGTGATCGTCACTCCGGGCGGCGGCACGACCGTGAGCGTGGTGCCGGGCGAGGCGTCCGGGCCCTTGTCGACGATGTCGACGGCGATGGTGGCGGCCGTGCCGACGGTCACCGGGGGCACGGTGCCCGGGGCGCTCACCGACAGGTCCACCGACGGCTGGACGGCGGGCTCCTTCTGCCGCCCCGGCAGTTCGGCGGCCAGCGGTGTCAGGGCCCCGGTGGCGACGTCCACCAGGCTGAGCTTCTCGGGGGAGTTGACGGGCAGGCCGCTGCGGGAGCTGATGACCAGCCCGGTGCCGTCGCCCGTCCAGGCCGCGTCGCGCGGCTGGTGCGGTCCGTCCGCCGAGGTGTCGGGCAGGTCCTGATGGCAGGCGTCGGCGTTGGTCCGGGCCGCGGCGGGCAGGACGACCTCGCAGTCGTCGCCGGACACCGAGGTCAGCAGTACGCCGTTGCGCTCGTCGACCACCCCGCCGCCGTTCTTCCGGTTGAAGGCGATGGAGCGCCCGTCGGGGGAGAAGGACGGGCTGTCGTCGATGACCGCGCAATCGCCCGGGCAGATCCGCGCGCTGAGGTCGCGCTCCTGGCCGAGGCCTCTCAGCGGCACGGTCCAGATGTGCTTGCTGCCGCCGGCCCCGTCGATCACCTCGTCGCGGGTGAAGGCCAGCGTCGTGCTGTCCGCGGACCAGGCGGGCTGGGCGTCGCCGCCGGGCTGCCCGTCCGGCGGGACCGTGAACACGATCGCGCCGCTGGTGGCGTCGGCGACCAGGACGCGGCCGGGTCCCGACGCCGTGCCGACGCCGCCCGGCGAGGTCCGGGTGAAGGCGAGGTAGCGGCCGTCCGGGGAGACGACGGGGTCGGTGTCCCAGTCGTCCGCGCCCCGCCCGGCCAGCGGCACCGCCTGCTGGTTCGAGCCGTCGGCGTCGACGGTCCAGATCCGCTCGATCCGCTTCCCGTCGGCGCCGTCCTCGAACCGGGTGACCACGATGTGCCGGCCGTCCGGCGTGTAGTTCTGCCGCTCGGTCCACGGGTCGTACCCGGCCGCCGGCTGGAAGAGCGGGTCCTTCGCCGGGTCGGTGTTGGTGTCGGCCGCCGGGTCCTCGTTCAGCAGGGGCAGCCCGAGGTCGCGCGGGTCGGCGCCGTCCGAGCGGACGTCCTGGAGGGTCACCACGTGCGGTCCGGCCGCGGTGGTGCGGTCCACCACCGGGTAGCCGCCGTCCAGCGGGCCGGCCCAGGTCGCCGAGCCGACGTCCCGGTCCTCGCTGAGCACCAGCTGCGGGGTGTCGGCGGAGTGCGCCGGCGCCTGGAAGACGTGGTCCCAGTCGCCCTGGCAGCCGCAGGTGCGATCGGGGGTGAGGAACAGCACGCCGTCCCCGTCGGGCAGCCAGGCTGCCCCGTGGGTCCGCCACTGTGCCTGCTCGCCCGCGAGCAGCGGCTCGTCCCCGGCCGCCCCGCCGGTCACCCGCAGTCGCGGTCCCGTGTCCGCGTCGGCGGTGAAGGTGTACGCGACGAGGTCCCGGTGGGCCGCGTCGTCCACCGGATTCCACACCGGCTCCGTCGCCGTACCGCCGTTCGCGCCGGTGATCCGGGTCGCGGCTCCGCCGGCCAGCGGCCGTACATAGATCTGCGGCCCGAGCGCGGGGTCGTCGGTGCCGGAGTACGCCAGCAGCGTCCCGTCCGGCGACACGGTCGGGCTCTGCTCGTCGGCGGGCGTGTCGGTCAGCCGGGTCAGGCCGGTGCCGTCGGTGCGCACCAGCCACAGGTCGCGCTGCGTCCCGCCGTCCGGGCCGCCCGGCTCCGCAGAGTCGAACACCACGGACGTGCCGTCCGGGGTCAGCCGCGGGTGGGCCGCGTTCCGGCCGCTGGTCAGCTTGCGCACCGACCCGTCGGCGGCCCGCAGGTAGATCTGCGGACACGTCTCGTCGCGCAGGCTCGCGAACACCAGCGTGTCCCCGAGGGCGGCGGGCTGTACGTCGAAGTGCGCCGGGCCCGCCCCGAACAGCGGGTCGCTGGACGTGGTGGTGGACACCCGGCCCAGGCTGCGGTGATCGGTGCCGGCGTAGGCGATCCGGGTCGCGGAGGTGTCCGCCCGCGGGACGGCCGAGGTCCCGTCCGACGCGGGCCGGCCCTCGGAGCCGGCCGCCGCCGTGACCGCGAGCAGCGGTACCAGCAGGAGCAGCGAGATGCCGAATCCGCCCAGTCGGCGCCGCCCGCCGGGGCCAGCCGAGCCGTCCACGTCCACCTCGCAGTCGCCGGACACCTTGATGTGCCCCGTCACTGTGCGGCACCCGCGCGGGTGCGCGGCAGGGCGGCCGGTCCGTGCCCGGGGGAAGCACCGGCTGTGCTTTCGGGCAGCCCGCGGGGACCGCCGTACGCCCGGCGGCCCGGCCGGACCCGGCCGGTACGCGCGGGGGTCCCGGGTCAGGACCCGGCGGTCAGATCAGGCCGTTGCGCAGCGCGTACCCCACCGCGTGGGCCCGGTTGCGCAGGTGGAGCCGGGTGGTGATCTCGTGCAGCACGTTCTTGACCGTCCGTTCCGAGTACGACGTCATCTGCGCGATCTCCGCGGTGTCGAGCCCCTCCGACACCAGGCGGAGCATGTCGGCCTCGCGTGTGGACAGCGCGGACAGGGACAGGCCGCGCGGATCTATCGCCGACCGCTGGAAGTTGCCGACCTGGGTCAGCAGGGTGCCGAGCAGGTCGCCGGGCAGCACGCCCTCGTTGTTGGCCATCGCGAGCACCAGGTGCAGCAGCCGGTCCTGGTTGGCCTCCGCGCGCCGCAGCACCGCGGTGACACCGCACTCGACCACCCGCTGGAGCGCCGTGGAGTCGAACGTGCCGACCACCAGGCCGGTCCGGGTGGAGGTGTTGCGCCGCATGCGCTGCAGCAGGGCGATCACGGCGTCGTCCACGGCGTCGACGACCACCAGCGAGGTCCGCGCCCGGTCCGCGTCGGCTTCGGCGAGCAGTTCGACCTCGGGGCGCTGGCGCAGCTGGTGCACGACGCCGATGTGCAGGACCTGGTCCTGGGCGTGGACGGCCACGCTCACGCGCGGCGGCCGGCCGTCAGGGGTGGTGACGGACTCGTGGGGCGTAGGGACGAGCAGGTTGTCTTTGGCGGAGCAGGGCATATCGATGCGTTCCACTTCGTGACGGTGGTCGGGCGGGAGCGGTGAGGGCGGGAGAGGTGACTGCGGGAGCGCTGCGGGGAAACGGGGAGGGCGGGGAGCGGGGTCCACGGGAACGGCGCTGGTGTGGGGGCGGGGG